>JBAUAY010000707.1:0-1928 GCA_049676235.1 Streptosporangiaceae bacterium | reverse complement strand
ATGCTGATCACCGCGCGGGCCTGTCAGGGCGCATTCGCGGCGCTGCTCGTGCCGTCTGCGCTCTCGCTGCTGACCACCACGTTCACCGAGCAGAAGGACCGCGGCAGGGCTTTCGCCGTCTACGGCGCGATCGCCGGAGCCGGCGGCGCGGTCGGCCTGCTACTGGGCGGCGCGCTCACCCAGTACCTGTCCTGGCGGTGGACGCTGTACGTGAACCTGATTTTCGCCGGAATGGCGTTCGCCGGGGGAGCGCTGCTGCTGGCCCGGCAGCCGTCGCGGGTGAAGCCCAGGCTCGATGTCCCGGGCGTGCTGTTGGTCTCCGGTGCGGTGTTCTGCCTGGTCTACGGGTTTGCGAACGCTGCCGCGCACAGCTGGACCACGCCGTCCACCTACGGGTTCCTGGCCGCCGGGGTGGCGCTTGGCGCCGCGTTCGCGGTGTGGCAGGGCCGGGCGGCCCACCCGCTGCTGCCGCCCCGCGTGGTGCTCGACCGTAACCGCGGTGGCGCCTACGCCTCGATGTTCATCGCCTCGGCCGGGCTGTTCGGGATCTTCTTCTTCCTGACCTACTACCTGCAGCAGACGCTGGGCTACTCGCCCCTGGTGACCGGCGTGGCGTTCCTGCCGATCAGCGCCGGCCTCATCCTCGCGTCCAACCTGTCCACGATCGTGCTGATGCCCAGGACCGGGCCCCGGCCGCTGGTCGCCCTCGGGATGCTGGCCGCAGCGGGCGGGGCGGCCTGGCTGGCCCAGCTAGGCCCGCACACCGGCTACGCCACCGGCGTGCTCGGCCCGATCGTCCTGGCCGCCGTCGGCCTGGGCATGGTGATCGCGCCGGTGATCAACACCGGCACGTTCGGCGTGGCCCCGCAAGACGCGGGCGTCGCCTCCGCCACTGTCACCGTCGGCCAGAACCTCGGCGCCTCGGTCGGCACCTCGCTGCTGAACACCATCTTCACCGCCGCCGTCACCTCCTACCTCGCCGCGCACCTTGCCACGGCCCGGCTGATCGGCCGCCCGGCCCTGACCGGGCTGGCGCTGGCGCACGGCTATGACACCGCGTTCTGGTGGGTCGCCGGCATCTTCGCCAGTGGCGCGGTCATCGGCGGCGCCCTGCTCCGTCCTGGGCCGCTGGGCCAGAAGCTCACTCCGCCCCCTGAGCCTGGCAGGGTAACAACGGCACCAGCCGACGTCGGCCGGGAACGGGCCCAGTGACCGGGAATTTCGGTCGTTCCTAGTGGCTGGCGCAGGTGCGGTCCTACCTGCGCGGCGCCAATCCGGCCGGATTCGACCCGCGGGCGTGGCTGGCCCAGCTGCCGCAGCAGGACTCAGGACGATTGTGCTTCGCGTGCCATGATTGGGCATGAGGAAGGGACAGGATCCCGGACTGGATTCCCGCGTCGGGAATCGCGGGATGTGGAGGTCACCGGCGATCTCCCGATGTCCTTGATCGCCTTCGTGGGCCGAGAACGAGAGCTGGACGAGCTCCAGTCGCTGTTCCGGGACGGAAAGCGGCTTGTCACCCTGGTCGGCATCGGCGGTATCGGCAAAACCCGCTTGGCCCAGGAGCTGGGCTTCAACGCCAGCGACCTGGGCTGGGCGAACGTCTACCTGGTTGAGCTCACTCCGCTGACCGGCCCCGGCCTCGTCGGCGGCGCTGTCCTCGAAGCGGTGGGCGGCGGATCCAGCCGCTCACCGCTGCAAGCGGCGGAGTACCTGCGCGAGACAACGGCCCTGCTGGTCCTGGACTGCTGCGGCGCAGGGCGACGGCGATGATGAACGGCCAGCAGGTCTGGATCGATATCGTCAGCCGCTCGGCCAGGCCCAGGACGCTGCCGTCGCGGGTTTCGGCGAGCAGCCAGCCGAGCAGGGCCACGAAGACGGCGGTGACGGCGGCGGAGCCGTAGACACTCAGGATCAGCGGCCGCGGT
>JBAUAY010000706.1:0-6307 GCA_049676235.1 Streptosporangiaceae bacterium | reverse complement strand
CTCGGCCTCGCCGCAGGCCTGCTCGCCAACATGCTGATCCCCGGCAAGAGATCGCAAGGCCTCTTCCTCACCTGCCTGATCGGCATCGCCGGGGCGCTGGGTGGCGGCTGGGCGGCCACCGAACTGTTCCACGTCCACACCCTGCACGGATTCTTCAATCTGTCCACCTGGCTCACCGCCATCGCCGGTTCAGCCGTCCTGCTGCTGGTCAGCCACCTGCTCGGCGGGCGCAGCGGCAAGTCCCGCCGGTTCGCCCACCGCTGATACGCGCGCTAAGCGGGGTTACCGGGTCCTGCTGCCGGGCTTGATCAGGCCTGTTTCGTAGGCGAGGACGACGGCCTGGACCCGATCCCGCAATCTCAGCTTGGCCAGCAAGCGGTTCACATGCGTTTTGACCGTTGCTTCCGACAGGTACAGGCGGGCGGCGATCTCGGCGTTGGACAGGCCTTCCGCGATGAGCAGGAGCACTTCGCTTTCGCGTGGCGTCAGCTCGCCGAGTTCACGGGGTGGTTCCTGCCCGGCCGGGCCGGCCAGGATGAACCGCTCGATCAGCTTGCGGGTGATCGAGGGGGAGAGCAGCGACTGGCCCGCCGCGACGGTGCGGACCGCCTCGACCAGCTGACCTCTCCGGATGTCCTTGAGCAGGAATCCGCTCGCGCCACCGCGTAGTGCCTCGTAGACGTATTCGTCCGCGTCGAAGGTCGTCAGCATGAGCACCCGCGGCGCGCTCGGCGCGGCTAGGATGCGCCGGCCGGCCTGCAGCCCGTCCATCACCGGCATCCGCACATCGAGCAGCGCCACGTCGGGACGGGTCCTAGTGACCGCGGCCACCGCCTGAGCGCCGTCGGCGGCCTCGGCGACCACCTCCATGTTGGGTTCCCGGCCCAGGATTGAGCAGAATCCGTCCCGGACGAGGGCCTGGTCGTCGGCGATGACCAGCCGGATCATGGCTGCTCCCCGCGCGGCAAGACCGCTTCCACCAGGTAGCCGCCGCCCGGTGCCGGGCCAGCCGACAGGGTGCCGCCGTAGGCCGCGGCTCGTTCCCTCAGCCCGATCAGTCCCTGCCCGCTGGCCTGCCCGCTCGCCGTCTCGCCGCGGCCGTCGTCGTGCACCCACACGGTAACGTCGCGGCCATCACTGCGGACGCTCACTTGAGCGTGGCGGGCGCCGGAGTGCTTGAGCGTGTTGGTGAGCGCCTCCTGAACGATGCGGTAACAGCTCAGCTCGACCCCAGGCGGCAAGGTGCTGAGGTTCCCGGCGAGCTCAAGCTCGACGTGCACGCCCGCACTGGTGATCGCGCCACAGAGACCTTCAAGCGCCGTCAGCCGCGGCGCAGGCTCCAGCTGCTCGGGGCCGAACCGCAGGACGCCGAGCATACGGCGCAGCTCGTCGAGCGCGTCCCGGCAGGCGCCCTCGGCCGCCCTCACCCGCATCCGAACCGAATCCGTCTGGGCGGTGCCGCTGTCCAGGTCGTCTCCGGCCGCGACGCACTGGACGACCGCGACGGTCAGGCTGTGCGCGACCACGTCGTGCATCTCACGGGCAATCCTGGTCCGCTCGACCGCCACGGCTTCCGCAGCCGACCTGGCTTGCTCGGCTTCCGCCTGACGTGACCGTTCTGCCAGCTCGTGATGGGCGTGTGTCCGGCGGCTGATCAGCAGCGACATGCCGAAGAGCGCGCTGCAGAATGCGCAGGTGAGCAAGATATCGCTGACGCCATCGCCCGCGCTCTGGGCCTCGACCGTCGCGGCCTGGGCCACCCCGCACGCCCAGCCGAGCCAGGCCGCCCACTCCGGCCGCAGCCCGCCCGCGACCACGAACGTCAGCAGGAACAGGCCGAACGCCCCGGCGGGCTCGTGCCACGCCAGAAGCATGGCCAAGGCCAGCTGGCCGGCTATCGACACCACGATTGCGATCGCGGGCGCCCGGCGCCGGGCGAGCAGCACCAGCCCGGAGATAGCCGATACCAGCGCCGGGCCCGGCCGGCCGTCGGCAAGCAGTTCCGCCAGCGTGGCCGCGGCCACCACGACGATGACGACGTCCAGCCACCGCCCGGCGAGCATCTGCCGCACCGTCTTGAGCTGCACACCTCTGACGGTAATCGCTGTCCAGCCGAGTGTCCTCAACCTTCAGGTTGAAGCTGTCCGGCCACCTCCCACCTTTCGGCTGACCGCATTCCGACACCAGGGCTGACGCGCCGCGGCCAGGCGCTGCCTAGCGTCTTGCTCATCCGCAGCCGGCCCGTCGTCGGCCGCTTACCGAGGGAGGAACCATGTCACGCAAGTCCGGGCTGGTAGGAGTCGCCTTCGCGGTGCTGTTCACCGCGTACGGGTTCCTAGACAACGGCCCGTCTCAGGACCTCAGCAACGCAAGCACCCAGGCCTGGTACGCCCACCACAGCATGACCCAGTGGCTGATCTCGACGGCCTTCGGCGCGCTGGCGGGCGTCTGCGCGCTCGTCTTGGTGGTTATGCTCCGCCATCGCCTGGCCGCGGCGGGCGACCGCTCCGTGGCCGCGCAGCTTATCGCCGCGGCGGGCTACGTGGCCTCGGCCCTAGTACTCGCGGGCGTGTCCCTGTATGGCACCATCCCGATCCAGCACCTGGTCAACGCCGGCACACTGCCGACCCCCGCGGTGTCCCGGATCATGCTCGGCGCCGCCTACGCCACCGGGTTCGTAGTCGCGCCGCTGGCCTTCGGGCTGATGATCGCGGCCGTATCGTGGCTCGGGCTGCGCCAGGGCACGCTGCCGCGGTGGCTAGCCATCGCTGGTTTCCCCGTAGCCGCATTGCAGCTCGCCAGCCTGCTCTTCTTCCCCGTCTGGCTGATCGTGCTGTGGAGCCTGACCATCGGCGTGACGCTCACCATCCGCAAGTCCCGGTCCAGCATCCCGGATCCGCAACCCGCCGCCGCCCTCGCCTGACTCCGGCCAACAGACTGGCCGCCCGCCGCGGCTATCACGCCAGGTTCTGCGTGATAGCCGCGGCCCTACCAGCGGTCGCGGTGCACGATCTCGGCGAGTGGCCGGCGATACGCCGGTTTGAAGTCACGGCCAATCGAACGCGCCATGGGGATCAGGGCGACCTGCATCACTCCAGGCGGTAGCCCGAGGACCTGGGTCAATTCATACGGTAATCAGAGGGTTTCATACGGTTGGGAGAGCATTGCTGCAGAAAGTCCGCAGTCTGCACGGGTGTCATGAGCGCAGGACCATGACCCGACCGCGAGGAGGCGGGCACGTTGAAAACCACACTGGGCAAGATCATGATCGGCACGGCAATCGGAGCAGGCGCGCTGGGCGCGGGGTTCGGCGCCAGCATGGCTGTCGCCAGCGCCGCGACCACGCACACGTCCTCGACAACGACCGGGGCGAGCCCCACGGCAGTCAGCGCAGCTACTCCCTCTCCCGCACCGTCCGCCACGCATAAGGCCACGCACAACTGCCCGAACATGGGCGGCGCGCGCGGCAGCACGCCCGGAGCTCCAGGGAGCGCGAGTACCGGCAGCTAGCCCAACCCCAGCCGGCCCCTCTTTCCCACGGTCCGAGAGGGGCCGGTCCTGGTGCCGCATCAGATTACCTTTGCCCCGCCTCCGGTTTCTCACCAGCCCGTCAGGTATCAACATCCGGTCACGGAACCACCCGGCGGGCCGGCACGATGGAACATCGAGCCGGCTATGACCGGCTCGATGGAACATGGGTGTGGCTTTTCTCCAGTGAGGGGTCATGCGGTCAGTGCGAGGCTGTCTTGGTAGCGGCTGAGGTGGTTGCGCTGGTGTTCGTGGGTGATGTGCCAGTTCCAGTAGTGGTTCAGGTCGCCGTTGGCGCGGATGGCGCGGAGCCAGAGCATGGCCTGGGCGCCGGGCAGGCTCCAGCGGGCGCCGGTGATGGCCATCCGGTCGGCGACGAGGTGGCGGCAGGCGCCTTCGATGACGCCGGTGGCGATCGGCCAGCCTTCGGCGAGGGCGCGGGGGTAGTCCATCCAGGGCTGCTTGGCGGTCAGGTAGGACAGGGTCCTGGCGATGATCTTGTCGTGCTCGCTGCCGGGGCGGGGCGGTTGCGCGGCGGCCAGGGCCTGGATCTGGCTGATGACCTGGGCGGCCTGGCCGTGCAGGATGGCCAGGCCCTGGGCGGTGACCCAGTCCCCGGCGGCCGGGTCGCGCGGGGGACAGAAGCACCAGGCGGCCTTCCACAGGTATTCCAGCACGTGGATGAAGTCGACCAGGATCGTCACGGTGATGCCCCGGGCGGCCGCCTGGGCGCGGATGACCTGGATCTGGTGCCGGTCCCCGTCCACCAGCGCGATCCAGGGCCGGGCATGGCCGGGGTCGCGGCGCTCGGCCTGGTCGAAGACCGCGGCGATGGTGCCGGCGCGGCTGGCGGTGATCTCCGCGGTGTACCACCGGTTGACCGCCTCGGGACCTTCGGGCGCGGGCTGGCCGGGAGCCCGGCCCAGGATCTGCTCCGGGGTCCGCGGCTGATCCGGCGGCCGGACGTCGAAGACCGCGCCGGTCTCGGCGATCCGCTTGTCGCCGGCCTTTTCCCCGGTACCCAGCCGCTTGCCGAACGCCTTGGTACGGTCCCGGGCCTTGCGGGCGGTCTCGGCCCGGCGGGCCCCGGGCCGCATCGCCACCCCCTTACCGTCCGCGGAGATCGCCAGCGGCAGCCCCGCCGGGCAGGCAGCGGCCGGGCGGGCCGGGTAGAACCCCGGCGCGTCCCGCGCGGCCTCAGCCAGGATCTGCTCCAGCTGCTGCTTGCCGATACTGACCCCGGTCAGGTCCTGCAGCCACAGCTGGGCCTGCTCATAGGACCCGGCCAGCGCATACCGCACCGCGGCCTGCTGCACGGCCCAGGAATACCGGCGGGCCGGCAAGTTCAGCGCCGCATCAGCCGGGTGCAGGTTCGCCGCCCCGGGCGCCCGGTACGCCAGCCGCCGGACCACCACCGGACCGAACCAGGTCACCACGGTCCGGGCATGACCCCGCTCAGCCCGGGTCCGCGGCACCCCGTCCGCGCCGGCCACCCCCGCCCGCCGCGGCTCGGCCGCCGCCCGGGTATCCATGACGTACTGGACCAGCATCCGCAAGATCTCCCGGCCCCGCACCATGACCCGCTGCTCGATCTCGTCAAACGACATCGGCGCGGCCCCGGGACCGGTCAGCTCGCCCCCCAGCGCCAGCAGTTCCCCGACCGGCCCGCCCAGGCCCCCGGCCACCGCATCGGCCCTGGCCGCAAGCTCCGCAACCGCATACCCTTCCACCTTGAGGCTTCCCTTCCCGCGTGTTCTGGCTCAGACACCCACGAACATAAGGAACGGAAGCCTCTCACCGCACACAACACCGAAACGGCACACCAAACTCACTCGAGAAAAGCCACACCCATGTTCCATCGTGCCGGTGATAGCCGGCTCTATGCTCCATCGAGCCGGCTGAACAGGCCCACGATCCTGGTCAACCCAGGCTGCGCATGGCCCATAGGTCGGGGAAGGTGGGCGTGCCGACGGTAGACCTGAGGTAAGTGGCGCCTGCTGAGCCGCCTGTGCCCGGCCTGCCGCCGATCGTCCGCTCCACCATCTTGACGTGGCGGTAGCGCCATTCCTGCACGCCCTCGTCGAGGTCCACCAGGAGCTCGCACACCGCGGCGGCGTCGGTGTCGTCGTCGTAGACCCTCTTCAGCGCCTGCTGCATCTCGGTGGAGGCCTCAATAGCGTCGCTCACGTCACGGCGCAGGATTTTGGCCGGCATGGCATATCCCTGGCCGGCCAGGTAACGGACGAAGGAGTCGAACACGGACGGGCGCGACATGGCCGCCGAGATGCGTTCCCGCTCGGCGCTGCCCTGGGCGTACCGGGCGACCATCATCCGGTCCCGCCGGCCAAGCACGGCCTCAAGCTCGCGGAACTGCGCCGACTCGAACCCGCTCGAGGTGCCGAGCCAGTCGCGGAACCGGTCGAACTGGGTCGGCGTCATGGTCTCGAGCACATCGAGCTGCGCCACCACGATCTTCAAGATGGCCAGCGTCCGCCGGAGCGTGCGCATGGCGTGCGTGGTGCCGCCGGACTCGAGTTCGGCCTGCAGCTTGCCCAGCTCGTGCAGCAGCTGCTTGAACCACAGCTCGTAGATCTGGTGAATGACGATGAACAGCATCTCGTCGTGCTCGCTCGACCTGGGCTGCTGCGCTGACAGCAGCTGATCGAGCCGCAGGTATCCGGAGTAGGTGACGGGTTCAGCCATGGTCCTCGCCGCATTTGGTCTCGATGATGTCGCGGGCCGCGCCGACGGCGGTCCAGACGTCGGTGAAGCGCGTGGT
>JBAUAY010000705.1:0-6004 GCA_049676235.1 Streptosporangiaceae bacterium | reverse complement strand
GCCGCCTTGTTGGCCGAGATCGTGGTCAGGATCCCGAGGCCCTTGGCGCCGCCCCCGGCTGCCGCGATCGCCTGGGCCACCAGCGCGGGCGGGATCTTGGCCGGGTTCGAGTAGGTGGCCAGCTTGGTGAACAGCGCCGGGTTGGCCTGGATCACCGCGAGTTCGGGCGCGAACTTCTGTGCGTTCGCGAGCTGCGTGGCGTCCGTCTTCACGGTGGCCAGGACCGACGGGGGGATCTTCTGCGCGGTGGCCAGGACCGTCGGCGGGATCGACTGCGCGGTGGCTATGACCGATGGCGGGACCTTCTGGGCGGCCGCCACGACGTTCGGGTGCGCGGTGGCGAAGGCCAGCTGGCTGCTGTACGTGGTCGCGTAGGCCGACACGGTGGACCCGTAGTCCACCAGCGGGGTAACCGAGTTGACCACCAGCGGAAGGCACAGGTACGCGACGAAGACCACGACCCGGATGATCCAGCCCCAGATGGCCAGGCCGGTGGCGATCAGCGCGGGGTTGCGCGCTTCCACGGTCTCGGTGTAGCTGGCCATCCACGGGGTGTAGGCGATGCCGAGGCCGAGCGACAGCAACGCCAGCATGAGCGCCAGGCTGTAGTAGCCGGGATGGTGGCCGGCCTGCTCCAGGTAGATGACCGTCATCACCGCGGCCAGCACCCCGCCGATCACCATGAACGGCTTGCGGACCCGGAACCGGTCGGAGATGAACCCGACCAGGATCACCGCGATGACGTTGAACCCCCAGTTCCAGTTGCCCAGCCCGTTGGCGTTCTTGAGCGAGAACCCGAACACGGTGGTCAGGTAGATCACGGAGGCCAAGACGGCGGTGTAGTAGATCAGCAGCATGATCGACACGGCGACGGAGGAGATGATGATGTCGGGCTTGAGCAGCTGGCGGAACGGGTGCCGCAGCGCCGCCTCGATGTCCTCGTCGGACATGCCCTTGGCCCGGGCCTCGATCAGCGCGCGGTCGCGCATGGTCACCATCAGCTGGTCGCGCAGGGCCGGGGACAGTTCCTTCAGCCCGAAGAACGCGATCACGAACACGACGAGCCCGGCGATGCCGGCGATGTGGTACTCGTGGGTCCAGAACTGCGGGTTGGTCACGATCGCGGGAATAGTGGCGGTGCCGACGAGCGCGACGATCAGGCTGCCCACCACCGGGCCGCTGGTCCAGAAGCCCATGGCCGTGGCCCGGCCTACCTGGGGGGAGAAGTCGCGGATCAGCGCCGGGGTGGCCACCAGGCACATGCCCTCGACGAACGAGACCACGAAACTCTCGATGGTGAAGGGCCACTTGCTGGTCGCGGCCGGCATGATGAAGGCCACGAACACCCCGGAGAACAGCAGCCCGAACACCACCAGGTTGGCCCGCCCGAACCGGTCGGTGAGCCCGGCGAATAGCGAGCCGAACGCCCCGATCAGCGCCCCGAACGCTACCGTTATCACGTAGAACGTGAAGCTCATGCGCAGGTTGGTCAGCAGCAGCGTGGCCACCGAGCCGCCGACGTACAGCTCGTAGTACAGCGTGATCGTGGCCAGCACGGTGATGGCCAGGTAAAACATCCTGGGCCCGGTCTCGGGATAGGAGTCAAGCTGCCGATTAAGGATCGAGCCGGGCCAGCCCGGCCGACGGGACACAGGCTGCGTGGCGGTTCCTGACATGCGGTCACCTCTTACCGTGAAACGGTTAGACCTCGCTGGTGGTGAAGATGCCGACTCGACGGTAACTCGTCAGTAGGTAACAGATCAACAATTTGTTTCATTATTAGGTCTGCGTTGTAAACCGGCCGCTTCCGCCAGTTACGGACCGCACGATCTGCGCCTCGCAACGCTACTGTCCGTAAACGTCCGCCGAGCACGGGGCCAGCCTCTACGTGGGAGGGCCAGTTGAACTCCCGGGGTCCACCAAGGGTGCCGGCGCCCCTGGTTCTAAGCTCGTGACCGAGCGGGAGGTGCGGCGCCGATGGGGGCCTTCGGGTGACTGGGCTGATCCGGACGGCGGTCCGGGTGGAGGGGGTCGTCCAGGGAGTCGGCTTCCGTCCGTTCGTGTACACGCTGGCGACCGGGCTGGGCCTCACCGGGCTCGTCGGCAACGACCTCGACGGGGTATTCGTCGAGGTCGAAGGACCGCTCGCGGCGGTCAGCGAATTTCTCCTCCTGCTGGAACGAGACGCGCCCCCGCTGGCCAGGATCGAGCGGGTCACCACGAGGGCCATCACCCCGAGGCGGTCGGCGTCCTTCGCCATCGCCGCCAGCCAAGTCGCCAGCCAAGCCGCGGGGCCGGCGGGTCCTGACGGGGCCGCCGGGCGGCGCCGGACCCTGGTCTCGGCGGATACCGCGACCTGCGCGGACTGCCTGCGCGAGCTTACCGATCCGGCCGATCGGCGGTTCGGGTACCCGTTCATCAACTGCACCAACTGCGGCCCCAGGTTCACCATCGTCCGGGATGTGCCCTACGACCGGCCGCTGACGACCATGGCGGCGTTCGCGATGTGCGAGCAGTGCGCCGCCGAATACCATGACCCCGCTGACCGCCGCTTCCACGCGCAGCCGACCTGCTGCCCGGCCTGCGGGCCCCGGCTGGCGCTGCTGGACCCGGCCGGAAACGCCCTGGTTGGCGAGCCGCTGGCGAGGGCCGCCGAACTGCTCAGCCAGGGCCGGGTCCTGGCCGTGAAGGGACTGGGCGGCTATCACCTGGCCGCCGACGCCGCCTGCGAGGAGGCCGTCGCGCGGCTGCGAGCCCGCAAGCACCGCGAGGACAAGCCGTTCGCGGTCATGGCCGCGGACCTGACCGCGGCGCGGCGTCTGGCCGAGGTCGACACCGCGGCCGCCGGCCTGCTGACCAGCCCGGCCCGGCCGATCGTGCTGCTGCCGCGCCGGGCGGAGGCGGACCTGGCCGCCGCGACGGCGCCGGGAAACCGTCAGCTCGGGATCATGCTGCCGTACACCCCGCTGCACCACCTGCTGCTCAAAGCCGCGGCTCAGGCCGGGGAGGCGGGATCCCGGCCGATCGTGCTGACCAGCGGAAACGTCTCCGATGAGCCGATCGTCTACCGTGACGAGGAGGCCCTGGCCCGGCTGGGCGGGATCGCCGACGCGTTCGTAGTCCACGACCGGGCCATCCACATCAGGACCGACGACTCGGTCGCCCGCGCTTTCCGCGGACGGCCGATGCTGCTCCGGCGCTCACGCGGTTACGTGCCGGAACCCGTCGTGGTGGCGAGCGGGTTCCCGCGCCATGTGCTGGCTTGCGGAGCCGAGCTGAAGAACACGTTCTGCCTGGCCCGGGACCGCTACGTCTTCGTCTCGCATCACATCGGGGACCTGGAGAACGCCGAGACCCTGCGCTCCTTCACCGAGGGCATCGAGCATTTCCGGCGGCTGTTCGACGTCGCCCCGCAGGTCGTGGCGCACGACCTGCATCCGGAGTACCTGTCCACCAAGTACGCGGTCGAGCTGGCCGAGACCAGCCAGGTCCGGCTCGAGGGGGTGCAGCACCACCACGCGCACATCGCCTCCTGCCTGGCCGATAACGGCGCGGACGGCCCGGTGATCGGGGTGGCCTTCGACGGGACCGGTTTCGGCACCGACGACACGATCTGGGGCGGTGAGTTCCTGGCCGCCGACCTGACTGGGTTCGAGCGCGGCGGTCATCTCGCGCCGGTGCCCATGCCCGGGGGCGCGGCCGCCATCAGGCAGCCGTGGCGGATGGCGGCGGCCTACCTGGCCGCCGACCCGCAGGCCCCGCAGCCCCCGGACCTCGACGTCGTGCGGCGCAACCAGGCCAGCTGGCCGGCCATCGTCTCGATGGCCCGGCGCGGCGTCAACTCCCCGCCGACCTCGAGCGCGGGGCGGCTCTTCGACGCCGCCGCCGCGGTCCTGGGGGTGCGGGACGCGATCAACTACGAGGGCCAGGCGGCCGTGGAGCTGGAGCAGCTGGCTGACCCCGCCGAGACCGGCGCCTACCCGGCCGCCCTGCAGGCGGGCCACCCGTTCCAGGCGCGCGGGTCTGATCTCCTGCACGGGGTCATTGATGACCTAACGTCCGGCGTTCCCGCCCCGGTCATCGCGGCTCGTTTCCACCACGGGGTCGCCGCGCTGATCGAGGCGGGCTGCCTGGCCATGCGTGACCGGTACGGGCTGGACGCGGTGGCCCTGTCCGGCGGCGTGTTCCAGAACCTCTTGCTGTTGCACGCGACGGTCAGCCGGCTGGAGGCACGCGGGTTCCGCGTCCTGGTCCACTCGCGCGTGCCCTGCAACGACGGCGGGATCAGCCTGGGCCAGGCGGTGGTGGCCGCCGCCCGGCCCTAGCAAATCCGTGCCCTAGCAAATCCGAGGGAGCGGGTCCCCGACCAGCAGGTCCACGATCCGGGTGCCGCCGAACGCCGTCTTCAGCTGGACGATCCCCGGCTGCTCCGCCCGCACGTGGCCGATGACCGCCGCCTGCCCGCCGAGCGGATGCACGCGCAGCGCGGCGACCGCGCGATCGGCCTCGCCGCCCGGCACCACCGCCACCAGGCGGCCCTCGCAGGCGACGTACATGGGGTCGATCCCCAGCAGCTCGGAGGCACCGCGGACTTCCGCGCGGACCGGGATGTCGTCCTCGCTGACCAGCACGCCGACGTTGGCCGCCTTGGCGATCTCGTTGAGGATCGTCGCCACCCCGCCCCGGGTCGCGTCGCGCATGGCCCGGACGCTGGGCACCGCGTCCAGCAGGCCCGCCACCAGCCCGTTCAGCGGAGCTGTGTCGGAGATGATATCCGCCTCGATGTCGAGCTCACCGCGGGCCAGCATGATGGTGATGCCGTGATCGCCGATCGGCCCGGACACGATGATGGCGTCGCCGGGCTGCGCCCGGGCCACGCCGAGGTTCACGTCCCGCTCGATGAGGCCGACGCCGGCGGTGTTGATGTAGCAGCCGTCGGCCTTGCCCTTCTCGACCACCTTGGTGTCGCCGGTGACAATCTGCACCCCGGCCGCAGCGGCCGCGTCCCGCATGGACTCGGCCACCCGGCTCAGGTCGGCGACCGGGAAACCTTCCTCGAGGATGAACCCGGCCGACAGGTACAGCGGCGTGGCGCCGGATACCGACAGGTCGTTGACGGTGCCGTTGATGGCCAGGTCGCCGATGTCCCCGCCCGGGAAGAACAGCGGCTTGACCACGTAGGAGTCCGTGGTGAGCGCCAACCGGGACCCGTTGACCTGCAGCTGCGCGGCGTCCTCGAGCGGCTCGAGGAGCGGGTTGCGGAACCTGTCGAGAAAGATCGCCTCGATCAGGGTCTGCGTCGCCTTGCCGCCCGCTCCGTGCGACATCGTGATGCGTTCTTCCCTGACCCGGGGGCGGCGGCGCCGGGCCCGGTCGATCCGGTCCAGGACCTGCTGCTCCCGGTCGGCCAACGGCAGCTGGCGCCGGCCCGCCGCGTCCCGGGCCGCGTCGAGTTGCTCGTGCTCCGCCTGCTCGTGCTGCTCGTGCTCGCGGAGCGCCTCGCCGATCCAGCCCGGCTGGCCCTGGACCTGGCCGGCGGTCATGCTCTGCTCACCTCGGCGACCCGGTTGCGGTTCATCCGGCCGAAGTTGTAGTAGGCGGCGCAGGCGCCTTCTGGGGACACCATGCAGGTCCCGATCGGGGTCTCCGGCGTGCACGCGGTGCCGAACACCTTGCACTCCCAGGGCTTGAGCACGCCCTTGAGCACCTCGCCGCACTGGCAGGCCTTCGGGTCGGCGACCCGCACGCCGGGCACCTGGAACAGCAACTCCGCGTCCATGGCCGCGTACTCCTGTTTGACCTTGAGCGCCGAGTGCGAGATGAAGCCGAGGCCGCGCCACTCGAAGTAGGGCCGCAGCTCCATCGTCTCGCCGATGACCTTCAGGGCCGCCAGGTTGCCGTTCCACGGCACCACGCGCGAGTACTGGTTCTCCACCTCGGACCGCCCCTGCGACAGCTGCACCATCAGCATGTAGATGGACTGCAGGATGTCCAGCGGCTCGAA
>JBAUAY010000704.1:0-2827 GCA_049676235.1 Streptosporangiaceae bacterium | reverse complement strand
GGCATGAGCGGTGCCGCGGTCAAGGCGCTGCAGCGGCGACTGGCCGCGCTGAAGTACTACCCGGGGGCGATCGACGGCCAGTTCGGCGCCAACACCCTCGAGGCCGTGTGGGCGTTCGAGGAGGTGCAGGGCCTGCCCGCGCACGACTACGTGACCTCCGCGATGAAGCGGGCGCTGGCCCACCCGCGGGCGCCGAAGATGCTCGTGCCGCGTGGCGGGGCCAACCGGATCGAGATCAACCTGTCACGCGAGGTCCTCGTCCTGTACCACAACAAGCGCGTCGAGCTGATCAGTCACGTGTCGACCGGCGGCCACTACTACTTCTGCTCCACCGGCGGCTGCGCATATGCCGTCACCCCGACCGGCAACTACCGCACCGTCGTGTTCCTGCCCGGCTGGGTCACGGTCCCGCTGGGCGAGATGTACAACCCGGTGTTCTTCATCGGCACCGCGTTCGCGATCCACGGCGACACCGACGTGCCGCTGGCGCCCGTCTCGCACGGCTGCGTCCGGATCCCGATGGATATCGCCGCGTTCTTCCACAAGCTGGTGACCATCCCGGGCGAGCCCGTCTACATCCGCTAGCCGACTCAGGCGGCGGGTTCACCGGGTAGTTCCGCGGACTGGACCACGTGGACCATGGCCAGCGAGCGGGACAGCTCGATGCAGCCGATGGCTATCGCGATCACGGCGACGATTTCGATGACGAGTAGCCAGCCGCCGGTGTTCACGTCCTCGCCGAAGACGGTCACCCCGTAGGCGACGCTGATCAGCGCGTCGCCGAGGGTGAGCGGGGGCTGGACGGCGACGAGCGAGCCCGCCTGCAGGGCGTTCTGCAGCAGGAACAGCGCACCGACCCCGGCCACTGCGGTCGCGTACAGCTGCCAGGAGCTGAAGAACGGCCCGATCCCGCGATCCAGGGCCGCCACCGCGCTCTTCAGCAGCGTCGCGGTCAGCGCGTAGCCGCAGGCGGCCGCCAAGCCGAACGCCGCCGCGCGCGCGTTGCCCCGCGTCCGCACGCCGACGGTGATCACCACAGCCTGGAAGATGCCGGTGGCGATCAGCGCCGCCGCCCACACTTTGGGGCTGGCTTCCGTCCCGCCGCCGGACGGCGCGGCCGCCGCGAGCCCCACCCCGAGAGCGACCGTGACCAGGCCGACGGCCCACCACGTCGTCTGCGGCAGCTTGCGATGGGCGAGCCTGCTCGCCACCAACAAGGTGAACGGGAGCTCGATGATGAAGATGGGCTGCACCAGCGCGACCGGGCCGGTCGCCAGCGCTGTGGCCTGACAGAGCGCGGCCAGGATGACCATGCCGATGCCTGCCAGCCATACCTTGCGCCTGATCAGATAGCTGAACAGGGACAGGTGCAGCGCTTTAGAGTCTGGTGCGGTCGCTGCGGCCATCCGCTGCAGGACCGACGCCAGACCGTTGAACAGCGCCGTAAGCAGCGCGAACAAAACCGACACCACCGCGCCACCATACGGTATCGACGGCCTGCAAGAAAGCGAAAAGGGGCGGCACCGGCCGGGACCGCCCCGTCTGGTCATGCCGTCAGGATCCATGGAGGACGGTCGACATGGCGTCGGCGTTGCCGTTACCTTCGACGTAGAAGCCGGTTAAAGGGCACGTCGTGGTGGTTGTTCAACATCCGGATCACCGGGAGCAGCGAAACACCACCGAACAGGTCCAACGTATACAACGCCGGGATCTATACGGCGATTCACAGCGCAACTGACCACTATTTCATGGGCGATTCGAGATGATTTGTTCGATGACGTAGCTGTCTAATGTCCGGGGGCCGACCCGATGAGCGCTAGGGCGCGGGGACCCGGAACATGCGCAGCTGGAGGGCCAGGGTCGCGTAGTAGCCGACCAGCGCGGACAGTTCGACCAGAGCCTCCTCGCCGAGCACCGCGACCGCGATGTCGTACGCCTGGTCGTCCAGGTCGGCGGCCGGGCCGGTCAGCGCCCGCACCACCGAGTAGGCGACCTGCTCCTGCTTGTCGGTGAAGCCGGGATTCGCGCCGACCCGGAGCGCCTCGATTTCCGGCTCGGCCAGCCCGGCCTCGCGCCCGATCGGCTCGTGCGAGGCGCGCTCGTATCCGCTGTCCCACGCCTGGGCTACCACCAGGATCGCCATCTCGCGGATTCGGGGCGACAGGTTGGTCCGGAACCTGATGGTCGCGCCGAGTTCCTGCAGGGCATGGCCGACGGCCGGGGCGTAGAGCATCGCGTTGAACGGGCCGGCCAGGCCGCCGGCGCCGCTGGAGAGCTGCACCGCGCGCGGTCCTTGGCCGCGCGGGCCGCCGAGGATCTCCCGGTACAGGCTGACCTGCTGAGCGGTCATTTCGTCGGACGAAAGCACAGCGAGACGCATATAAGACTCCTCCGCGGCTTCGGGACCGCGCGACTGCGGTGAGAGCGACCGCCACCAGGATGAGCAGGGCGATCACCAGGGGAAGGACAATACGGACATGCAGGACGAGCAGGGCACCGACCAGGGCGCCCAGCAGCATCGCCGCCACCGAGATCAGCCGCCGTGCGGCTTTGGCGCCGGTCGCGCCGGCTGGCGGGCTGTCCGCCGCGATGCCGGTGATCGTCAGCGTCAGCACGGTGGTGGTCAGGTCGGGGACGGCCAGCTTGCGCGCGGTGGCGTTCTGCGCGCCCATGGCGGCGGCGAGCACCACGATCAGCGCGTACTGTAGGCCCGTCGGCACCGGCCGAGCGGTCAGCGCGGCCATGATCACCGCGGCGGCGAGCAGGACCGCCTGGACCGCCGCGGTGACGCCGAGCAGCCGCTCGCGGCTGTGAGTCAGCTCGTGGC
>JBAUAY010000703.1:0-14100 GCA_049676235.1 Streptosporangiaceae bacterium | reverse complement strand
GTACAGGCTCCGCGTATCGCGGCCGCCGGGCGCTGGGCTGGCTGGCGCAGCTTGGCCTGCCGGCCCGGCTGGTCGACACGACCGGCGTGGTGTTCACCGTGGCCGGCTGGCCCGCCGAGCCGCACAGCGCCGAGCCGCACAGCGACGAGCCGCACCCCGACGAGCCGCACCCCGCCAAGTTCGGGCGCCTCGGCCTCGAGCAGTCAGAGGTAGTGCAGAAGAAGCGTACAGGCTCCGCATATCGCGGTCGCCGAAGATGGATGACGTGAACGAGACAGTCAACACGACGGACAGGGAACCACTGACATGAGCGGGACAACCGCGTTCTGGTACGCCAGCCGGGCGACCGGGATCGTCGCGCTGCTGTTGCTGACGGCCGTGCTCGTGCTCGGCATCCTGGTCAACCGGCAGGGCCGGCTGCCCGGCCTGCCGCGATTCGCGGTGACCAGCCTGCACAGGAACCTTTCCCTGCTCGCGGTGGCGTTCATCGCCGTGCACGTGTTCACCGCGGTGCTCGACACCTACGTCAGCATCCCGCTGATCTCCGGCGTCATCCCGTTCGCCTCGGGCTATGAGCGCCTGTGGCTGGGCCTCGGCGCGATCTCACTGGACATGATGATCGCCATGATCGTGACCAGCCTGCTCCGCGGCCGAATGAACCGCATCCTGTGGCGCGCCATCCACCTGCTCGCCTACCTGAGCTGGCCGGTCGCGTTCGCGCACAGCATCGGCTCGAGCAAGGACCTGCAGCAGGGCTGGATGCTCGATATGGCGGTCGGCTGCGCGCTGATCGTCGTGGCGGCGGTACTCTGGCGGCTGGCTCACGCGGCACGTCAGGTGCCCAGGGCCGGACGGGTCGCCGCGGTCTTCGCGCAGCACTCTGCCGTTACAAGCCGGTCCGCTACAAGCAGGGACACCACGAGCAGGGCCACCACGAGCAAGCAGACTCGCCGGACCCGCGAGACGGTGACGCGGTGACCACGGCCGTAAACGAATCGGCACCAGGCCGGGCAGCCCGGCAGGCTGCCGGACTGCCCCGCCTGCTGCCGGCCTCACCGGAAGACCTGCGCGGCCACCTCGCCCGGTACGGCGCCACGCCGTACCGGGGGAGGGCCGGCGCGCTGATCGCTGACATCGAGGCCTCCGGCCTGACCGGCCGGGGCGGCGCGGCCTTCCCGGTGTACCGGAAGCTGGCCGTCGTGGCTCAGGCCCGCGGCCGGAAAGTGGTCGTCGCCAACGGCTCGGAGAGCGAGCCGGCCAGCCGCAAGGATGAACTGCTGCTGCGGCTCGCACCGAACCTCGTGCTCGACGGGCTGCAGCTGGCCGCCGAGGCGGTGGGCGCCGCCGAGGCCCACCTATACCTGCACCACGGCTCCACACCCGAGATCTTGCGAGCGCTGGCCGAACGGGCCTCGCGCGGCCTGGACGGCTTCGGCGTGACGATCACGCAGGCCCCGCCGCGGTTCCTGGCGGGCCAGGAAACAGCGCTGGTGAACCGGCTCGGCGGCGGCCCCGCGCTGCCCACGTTCCAGCCGCCGCGGGTGAGCGAGCGCGGCCTGGGCGGCGCGCCCACCCTGGTGCAGAACGTGGAGACCCTGGCCCACCTCGCGCTCATCGCGCGGTACGGCCCGCGCTGGTTCCGCGCGGTCGGCACCGACGCGGAGCCCGGCAGCATGCTCACCACCGTGTACCGGCCGGACGGCAAGTGCCGGGTGGTGGAGACGGAGATCGGCGCCCCGCTGCGCACCCTGCTCAGCAGCGGCGCCGAGACACGAGCCTGGCTGGTCGGGGGCTACCACGGCACCTGGCTGCCGCTGCCGCAGGCGGCCGACGTAACCCTGGACAACGACTCGCTGAAAAGGTTCGGCGCGGCGGTTGGCGCGGGCGTGCTCGTAGCGCTGCCGGCCGACCGGTGCGGCCTGACCGAGGCGGCCCGGGTGGCCGGCTACCTGGCCGCGGAGTCGGCTGGGCAGTGCGGCCCGTGCCTGAACGGGCTGCCGCGCATCGCGGCCGGGCTCGCCGAGCTGGCGGGTCCCGGGCACCGCAAGCAGACTCGCGCGGACCTCGAGCGCTGGGTGGGATCGCGAAACCTGGTCGCCGGCCGGGGCGCCTGCAACCACCCGGACGGGACGGTGCGGTTCGTCCGCAGCGCCCTGACCGTGTTCGCGCCGGAAATCAGCCTGCACGCGCGGGGCCAGTGCTCTGCACTCAACCACGGGGCTATCAACCACGGGGCCACGAACCGCAGGCCGTTCCTGCCGCTACCGGACGGCATGCCGACCAGCGAAGACGACTGGAGCTGATCATGGCCCAGATGACGATGGCACAGACCCTTGCGGTAAACCCGATCGACTGCACCGGGCACGGCGTGTGCGCCGAGCTCCTGCCCGAGCTCATCTCGCTGGATGAGTGGGGCTACCCCATCGTGGACCCGCGGCCGGTGCCCCCGGCCCTGGACCGCGAGGCGCGCCGGGCGGTGGCGGCCTGCCCCGTCCTGGCCCTCAAGCTCATGCGCAACTGACACAGCAACTGGCACAGCTCATGCGCAACTGACACCAGAGCGACACCTGGCCTCGGTTCAGCTGTAGCTTGGCACCGGCTCGTCGACCGGAACTATCCGTACCCCCAGCGGCACGAGGGAAATGGGGATGATCTTGAAGCTGGCCAGCCCCAGCGGTATGCCGATGATCGTCAGGCACATCAAGACCCCGAACACCAGGTGGCCGATGGCAAGCTCCCAGCCAAACAGGATGACCCATATGACGTTGCCGATAATGGCGCCGACGCTCATCCCGCCCTCGCGCGGAGCGATGGTCCGGCCGAACGGCCAGAGCACATAGCCCGAGATCCGGAACGCGGCAATCCCGAACGGGATCGTGATGACCAGGAAGAACAGGACGAAGCAGAGCAGCCCGGCCAGCGCGTAGGCGATAGCCATCCAGATCCCGCACAACACGAGCCAGATCACGTTAAGTATGAGTCTCATCGTGCCGCCCCAGAGGTTGTCCCCGCGAGTGCCCGCTGGTCCAGATTATCAGCAGGGGCCTGCCGGTCCCGGCTGGCGATCCCCGGACCCAGCGGCGTATTCCCGTTCTGCTCGAGCCGGCACGGCAGGCACGCGCCCACTTCGTTCGGCCTAAAGAACGTCGTGGCCGGGGTGCGGGTCCATCGGCACGGCCGGGATGCTGCCCAGGCGCCCGGCCTGGAAGTCCTCGAAGGCCTGGGCCAGTTCGGCGCGGGTGTTCATGACGAACGGGCCGTAGGCCGCGACCGGCTCCCTGATGGGCTGCCCGCCGAGCAGCAGGACGTCCATGTCCTGCTTGGGGTCGGCCGCGAAGGTGATCGCGTCACCGGCCCCGAACACCGCCAGCTGCCCCATCCGCACCGGGCGCTTTTTCGTTCCCACGGTCCCGCTGCCGGCCAGCACGTACGCGAGCGAGTTGAAGTCGGCCCGCCACGGGAGCCGCACCTGGGCGCCGGCCGAGACGGTGGCGTGCACCAGGGAGATCGGCGTGTGCGTGACGCCGGGGCCGGAATGGCCGCCGAACGACCCGGCGATCACCCGCAGCAGCGCCCCGCCGTCCGCGGACGAGAGCAGGGCGACCTGCCCGGCCCGGATGTCCTGGTAGCGCGGCGGCGTCATCTTCAGCGCTGAAGGCAGGTTCACCCACAGCTGGAAGCCGTGGAACAGCCCGCCGCTGACCACGAGCTCCTCCGGCGGCTCCTCGATATGCAGGATGCCGCCGCCCGCGGTCATCCATTGGGTGTCGCCGTTGGTGATCAGGCCGCCGCCGCCGTTGGAGTCCTGGTGCCGGAACGTGCCGTCGATGATGTAGGTGACGGTCTCGAACCCGCGGTGCGGGTGCCACGCGGTGCCCTTGGGCTCGCCCGGGGCGTAGTCGACCTCACCCATCTGGTCCATGTGCACGAACGGGTCGAGCCGCGCCAGGTCCACCCCGGCGAAGGCGCGCCGGACCGGGAACCCCTCGCCCTCGTAGCCGGACGGCGCGGTGGTGACCGAGGTGACCTTCCGCTCGGCCTGCGTGACGTCGGGCTCGCTGATCCGCGGCAGGACGAGTATGTCGTCGACGGTGATCGCTGGCATGGCTTCCTCCTAAGGCGATTAGTGCCAGCATAACGATGCTTGAAAGATCAAATATTCCGGCCGAACGGTCCGTGATGCGTGCCCCGGCCCAGCTGCTCGTCACCGTGGCCTCGGTAGCATTCCCGGCATGGATCCTTACGCGAGCGCGGGCGTGGACGAGGAGCACGAACAGGACGTGTTCGCCCGGGCGATGCGCCCCTGGCTGGCCCGGACCACGGTCAGGTCCCCCATGGTGACTCACATCACCGGCCTGGCCAGCGGCTATTTCGCCACTATGATGCACATCCCGCCCGGGCCGCCGCTCGCGCTGACCACCGACGGGGTCGGCACCAAGATCCTGCTGGCCCGGGAGGCGAACCGGTGGGAGCCGATCGGGATCGACTGCGTGGCCAACAACGTCAACGACGTGATCTGCACCGGAGCGGTGCCGCTCGCGCTGCTGGACTACCTGGCCACCGACCGAATCGACGCCGACGTCCTCGAGGAGGTCGCCCGCGGCCTGTACCTGGGTGCTGAGGAGGCCGGGATCGCCATCCCCGGCGGCGAGATCGCCCAGATTGGCGCCATGCTGGCTCCTTCTGCGGGCGGGCCGCCCATGCTCGACCTAGTCGGCACCGCGGTCGGGGCGCTGCCTCCCGGCCGCGCCGCGGTGGACGGGTCGCAGGTCAGCGAGGGTGACGTCATCCTGGCCCTGCCCAGCTCGGGCCTGCACAGCAACGGGTACTCGCTGGCCCGCCGGGCGCTGTTCGAGATGGCCGGGCTGAGGCTGGCCGACCTGGTGCCCGGCACCGGCCAGCGGCTCGACGACGCCCTGCTCGCGCCGACCCGGGTGTACGTGCGGGCCGCGGAGGCGCTGTGGGAGGCGGGCGTCACGCCGCGGGGCCTGGTGCACATCTCCGGCGGCGGCCTGCTCAACCTGGCGCGCCTGGCCGCGGACGTGTCCTACCAGCTCGACGCGCTGCCGCCCGCGCCGCCGGTCTTCGCGCTGATCGCCGAGGCGGGGCATATCCCGCCGGAGACGATGTTTGCCACTTTCAACATGGGCACCGGCTTCTGCGTGGTCGTTTCCCCGGCCGAGGCACAGGCGGCCGTGGACGCGCTGAAGAGCGCGGGCGAGGCGCCCGCGGTGGCAGGCTCGGTCACGGGGCGCCCCGGCCGGTACGTGTCGATCCCTCCGGAGGCGTTGCTCGGCCACGGCGAAGCCTTCGCCCCCATCAGCTGACGCGCACCCGGCTTTGTCTGCAGTTTCGGGTGCTATGACCCCCGAAACTGCAGACAAAGGGCGGACGATCTTCTGGGCACCTCCGCGCGATACGGTCTAAGCATGGATGTCCGTAGCTATGTCGAGTCGAACGCACGCGCGTTCATCGACGACCTGAAGCAGTGGCTGGCGATACCCTCGATCTCCGCCGACCCGGACCGGCATGGCGATGTGCGCCGCAGCGCCGAATGGCTGGCCGTGCACCTGCGCGGCGCCGGCTTCGATGTCGCCGAGGTGTGGGAAACCCCGTCCGGCGGGCTGCCCGCGGTATTCGCCGAATGGGCGGCCGCGGACCCGGCCGCCGCCCCCACCGTCCTGGTCTACGGCCACCACGATGTCCAGCCGGTCGAGCCTATGGAAGAGTGGCAAAACCCGCCGTTCGAACCCGCCGAGCGGGACGGCCTGCTGCTGGCCCGGGGCGCCTCCGACGACAAGGGGCAGGTGCTGTTCCATTCCCTCGGCGTGCGCGCCTGCGTTGCCTCGCGGGGGGGTCTGGGGGGGTCGTCCCTCCGGGCAAGCACAGCCAGTTCGGCGGCCGCGCCGCCGGTCACCATCAAGCTGCTCATCGAGGGCGAGGAGGAGTCGGGCTCGGAGCACTTCGCCGAGCTGCTCAGGCGCGAGCAGGCGCGGCTGGCCTGCGACGTGATCGTAATCAGTGACACCACCATGTGGGCCGCCGACGTGCCGTCCATGTGCACCGGCATGCGCGGGCTGGTCCCGGTCGAGGTCACGCTGACCGGTCCGGTCCGGGATCTGCACTCCGGCTCGTTCGGCGGCGGGGTGCCGAACCCGCTGCACGCGATGGCGAGCCTGCTGGCCGGCTTGCACGACGAACAGGGCCGCGTCACCCTGCCCCGGTTCTACGATCGGGTGCTGCCGCTGTCCGAGGAGGAACGGGACCTGCTGGCCCGGCTGCCGTTCGACGAGAAGCGGTGGCTCGCCGAGGCGGGCGAGAGCGGCGCGGCCTACGGCGAGCAAGGCTTCAGCACGCTGGAGCGGATCTGGGCCCGGCCGACGGCCGAGGTCAACGGGATGTGGGGCGGTCACACCGGCCCCGGCTCCAAGACCATCATCCCGAGGGCCGCGCACGCCAAGATCTCCTTCCGGCTGGTCGCCGACCAGGACCCCGCCGACGTGGGCGAGGCCTTCCGGGAATACGTGGCCGCCGCCACCCCGGACGGCCTGACGGCCACGGTCACCGTCCAGCCCGGGGTGCGCCCCTGCCACTCGCCGATCACCTCCCCGGCCGTGCTGGCCGGGCGCCGCGCGATGCAGCGGGCGTTCGGCCGCGAGGTGCTGTTCACGAAGGAAGGCGGCAGCGGCCCGGAGGCGGACCTAGCTGAGATCCTGGCCGCACCGCTGGTGTTCGTCGCGGTCGGCCTGGATTCGGACCAGATCCACGCGCCGAACGAGAGCGTGGACCTCTCCCTCCTGCTGCGCGGCGCCGAGGCCTCGGCGTACCTCTGGGAAGAGCTAGCCGCCGCGGACCTCAGGTGACGCCACTGGAGTCGCTCGCTCTATCCCGGGGAACGGTCGACCGGGTTACCCACCGGCGGAACGACAAGGAGTGGCTGGACGCGGCCTGGGCCGATCCGCATAGCCGCGTGGTCGTGGTCTCCGACGGTCGGGCGCTGGTCCGGTTCGGCGACGACGAGCACGTCGAGCTGGTCTTCTCCGCGCCCGCCGAGGCGCCCGCAGGGACCCGGTTCCTGCTCGGGCAGGACGCCGACGGCGTGGTCTACTTCGGGGTCTCCGGGGACCTGCCTGCCCCGCCTCCCCCCGCCGCGGACGGCACCGTCCGGGCGATCTCGCTGCGGGAGGTGGGGGTGCTGCTCGGAGACCGCGACGCGGGGCTGTTCACGCACGCGGTGGCGCTGGCCAACTGGCACGACACGCACACCCACTGCCCGCTGGACGGAACGCCCACCATCCCCGACCCCGGCGGCCACTCGACCACGTGCCCCGCGGACGGCACCGAGCACTTCCCGCGGACCGATCCCGCCGTGATCATGCTGGTGACCGACCCCGATGACCGGTGCCTGCTGGCCAGGAACGCCGCCTGGCCGGGCCGCCGGGTGTCGATCCTGGCCGGGTTCGTCGAGCCGGGCGAGTCCGCCGAGCAGGCCGTCATCCGCGAAGTGGCCGAGGAAACTCAGATCAAGGTCACGAACGTGCGCTACGTCGGCAGCCAGCCCTGGCCGATGCCGCGCAGCCTGATGCTCGGTTTCCGCGCGGAAGCCCCGGCGGGTCAGGCCATCATCGTGGACCGCGAGGAGATCGCCGAGGCGTACTGGTTCAGCCGGGACGAACTGCTCGCCGCCATCAAGGCACGCGAGATCGCGCTTCCGCCGCCGGTCTCGATCGCCAGGCACATCATCGAGCTGTGGTACGGCGGGCCGCTCCCGTCGACCTGGGCCGAACCGCGGTAACCGCGACCACCCTCGTGCTCGTCCTGCTCGCCGCCCTCGGGGTCTGCCACCCGCACCGCGAACCGGACGCGGACGTAGTCCGCGGAAACGTCAGGAGGGGTCCGGCGCCGGCACTGGGGGAGCCGCAGGGGGCTCGGGGAAATAGGGTGTCGAACGTGGACCAGGACCTTGTCTCGACACGGCCGCGAACGAACTGGGCGGGCAACGTCGCCTTCGCGGCGCCCGGCTTCTACCGCCCGGCCGCGGTCAGCGAACTGCAGGCCGTCATCGCGCGGGCCCGTCAGATCCGCGTGCTGGCCACCGGTCATTCCTTCAACGACATGGCCGACTCGTCCGGCGCCCAGGTCAGCCTGGCCGACCTGCCGCCGGAGGTGGAGGTCGACTCGGCCAGCTCGCTCGTCCGGGTCGCGGCGGGCCTGACCTACGCGGGGCTGGCTTCGCGGCTCAACGAGAAGGGCTTCGCGCTGCGCAACATGGCCTCGCTGCCGCACATCTCGGTGGCCGGAGCCTGCGCGACCGCCACCCACGGTTCAGGGGCGGCCAACCAGAACCTGGCCGCGGCCATCGTCGCCCACCAGGTGGTCACCGCCGACGGGGATATCGCCGAATTCCGCCGCGGCGACGATTCTTTTCCCGGCACCGTGGTGCATCTCGGCGGCCTAGGCGTGGTCACCCACCTGGTCCTGGAGGTCGTGCCGTCCTTCGAGGTCAGTCAGCGGGTCTATGAGAACCTCCCGCTCGAGGTGCTGGACGATCACTTCGCGGACATCATGGCCAGCGGTTACAGCGTGAGCATGTTCACCGACTGGCGTGCCCCCCGGCTGACCCAGCTCTGGATCAAACAGCGCACCGACGGGGAATCCGCACCACTCCCGCCAGCCTCATTTGCCACGCCGATCACGGAAGCGCCGTGGTTCACCGCGTCGCCCGCCCCGGCCGCGCGTAACCCGGTGCCCGGCTTGCCGCCGGATAATTGCACCCAGCAGCTGGGGGTGCCCGGGCCGTGGTTCGAGCGGCTGCCTCACTTCCGGCCCGAGTTCACCCCGAGCGCGGGCGACGAACTGCAGTCGGAGTACCTGCTGCCGGCGGAACACGCGGTACCCGCCCTGCATGCGCTGAACCAGATCAGCGACCGGCTGGCCCCGGTGCTGCGGATCTGCGAGCTCCGCGCCATCGCCGCCGACGATCTCTGGCTGAGCCCCTGCTACCGGCGGGACAGCGCGGCGTTCCACTTCACCTGGATCCCCGATACCGCCGCGGTGCTGCCCGTGGTGGCTCTGATAGAGCAGCGGCTGGCCCCGTTCCACGCGCGGCCGCACTGGGGCAAGGTCTTCACCACCTCGGCGGACGACCTGTTCTCAAGCTACGACCGGCTGCCGGACTTCGTTGACCTCATGAATCACTACGACCCCGCAGGCAAGTTCCGCAACGCCTACACCGCCCGCTACCTAGGCCGCTAACTGAGGATCAGAACCTATCCCAGACCGGGGGTGCCATGTTTCACGTGGATTCCGAAGTCGGCCGCCTGCGGCAGGTGATACTGCACCGCCCCGGCCTGGAACTCAAGCGCCTGACCCCCGACAACGCCGCCGATCTGCTCTTCGACGACGTGCTCTGGGTGAGCCGGGCGCAGGCCGAGCACGACACGTTCGCCGACGCTCTCCGCTCGCGGGGCGTCGTGGTCCACTACTTCGGCGATCTGCTCAGCCAGACCCTGGACATCCCGGAGGCCCGCGAATACGTCCTGGACCGGGTGTTTGACCCGCGCTGGCACGGGCCGCTGGCCGCCACCACCCTGCGCGCCTCGATGGACGGGCTGGACTCGGCGCGCCTGGCGGCGTTCCTGGGCGGCGGAATCACCAAGCGCGAGATCGCCGAGCTCGGCCCGGAGCCCAAGAGCATTGCCTTCCATTCCCTGGACCTCGACGGTTTCGTGCTCCCCCCGCTGCCGAACCCGCTCTACCAGCGCGACACGTCCTGCTGGATCTATGGCGGCGTATCCGTCAATGCGATGCGCCGGCCAGCCCGGATCCGGGAGACCATCACCGACGAGGCCATCTACCGCTGGCACCCGATGTTCGCCCAGGCAAGTTTCGATATCTGGTACCACGGCGCCGATGCCGCGCCCGCCACCATCGAAGGCGGCGACATCCTGGTCATCGGCAACGGGGCGGTGCTGGTCGGGATGAGCGAGCGGACCACGCCGCAGGCGGTTGAGGTACTCGCCCACCGGCTGTTCGCAGCCGGGGCGGCCCGCTGCCTGGTGGCGATCGACATGCCGAAGACCCGCGCGTTCATGCATCTGGACACGCTGCTGACCATGGCGGACTACGGGGTGTTCACCAAGTACGCGGGGATGGGCATGCTGCCGTCCTACACGGTCGAGCCGGGCGCGACGGCGAGTGAGCTCAAGGTCACGGATCACCCGCCAGCGGACATGCACCGCGCCATGGCCGCCGCGCTCGACCTTCCGGCCATCACGGTGCTGACCGCCGTCCAGGACGTTCATGCCGCTCAGCGCGAGCAGTGGGACGACGGCTGCAACGTGCTGGCGGTTGAGCCGGGAGTGGTCGTTGCCTATGAGCGGAACGTGACCACCAACACCTACCTGCAGGAGAACGGCATCGAGGTGATCACGGTGCCGGGCGGCGAACTCGGCCGGGGCCGAGGCGGCCCGCGCTGCATGAGCTGCCCGATCGAGCGCGAAGCCTGAGAATCTGTGTCGCCGCAGGGCACGGCCGCCTACGACGGCCTGCCGGATCTGCCGCCGCTGGTGGAACGCGCGGTGCGCATCGCGCAGCCGGAAGGCTTCACGAACTCGTGCCGCCCCGAACATGGTCGCCTGCTGTTCGCGCTGGCGGCGGGGGCGCAGATGATCGGCGAGACCGGGACAGGCTGCGGAGTAGGCCTGGCCTGGCTGGCGTCCGGCGCACGGCCCGGCACCCGGCTGGTCAGCGTCGAACTAGACGCCGAACGGGCCAGGCTAGCCGCGGAACTCTTCTCTGGCCTGCCGCAGGTGACGGTGATCGGTGGCGACTGGCGGGAGATCTACCGAAGCGCTCCCTTTGACCTGCTGGTCCTGGACGGCGGCGCGCACGGCAAGAGCGACGGAACGCCAGCCGACCCGCAGGCCCTGCTCCGGCCAGGCGGCACCGTCGTCATCGATGACCTGACCCCGGCCGCCCACTGGCCGCCGCGATTCGAGGGGCAGGTCGACGAGGCGCGGATGCACTGGCTCCGCCACGCGGACCTCGACGCGACCGAGCTCAGGCTCGCCCCCGACCTGGCCGCTCTGGTCGCCACGCGCCGCTTCGCCTAGGTCAGCTGCCGTCGCGCAGGTTCTTCGGCGCGCCCGCCCGGAAGGTGATGTGGTCGAACGTGGCCGCGCACCCTTCGCCGGTCGGGGACTGGGCCAGGAAGCCGACCCGGACCATTTCGGCGGGATCGGAGGAGAGGGCGAAGTAACGCAGCAGCCGCCACCACCCGCCGTCGGCGGAGGCGTGGAAGGCCCAGGCGGCGCCGGACCGCGTGATCCGCAGCCACAAGGTAGTGCCGTCTACCTCGAAGGAATTGCAGTCGTCCGAGGTTTCCCTGGTCACGACCGTGACCGCGGTCGGCCTGAGCTGTGGCGAGTACTCGAAGCAGAGCTTGGCCCACTGCCGCTCGGCCGCGTGCAGCAGCAGGACTCCCGCGTCGTACATGCTGCCGAACTCGACGCTGACCTGCGCCGCGAGCGTGAAGTCGCCCGCCGGGGGCAGCCCGGTGAACCGGCCGGCGTCGGGAACCTGCCCGGGTTCGGCCCCGGCGGGGTCGACGAACATGTCGGTTCCCGCCGCGGCGGTCAGCGTCAGCACACCCTGCCGGACCCGGCACCCGGGCGGCGGGCTGCCCGCGGGCTCGAGCGCGAACGGCAGGCAAGGCAGCTTCAAGGCAGTCACCTGGGTAGTTTGCCACGACATGCACCGCAGACCATCCGGCTGGGCACGACGGTCACGCCGGTGGCACGTCGCCGGGCCCGCCACGGGGATAGCGGATAAGCGAGCGCGCCTCGCCCTGACCCGTGAGACCCGTGAGACCCCGGAGACCCGTGACGCCGTGCGCCTGGCCCGGACCCGCAGGGCAGGCCGGTTCAGTTGCCGCCGCGGCCCGGTCGCCGACTCCCGGTGCCGCTCCTCCCGGTGCCGCTCGTCGTGATGCCGCTCGTCGTGATGCCGGTCGTTCCGGTGCACGTCGCTCCAGTGCCGGTCGCGCAGGCTCAGCAGCGGCGGCTTCGCCTGGGCCGAGTCCGGCAGGCGCCCGGGCTCGAGTTCGGTGCGCAGCCGGTCCACGTGGGCCAGGATCTCGCCGCGCAGCTGCCATCCCTCCGGACGTTCGGCTGGGTCAGTGGAGAGCAGGTCAGCGAGCTGGTCCTGCTGCCGCTGGGCCTCCTCGAGATGATCCTCCAGCGCTTCGGTGATCGGCTCGGCCGCGAAGGCGGAGAAGTCGGCGGACACCGGTTCAGCCTCCAGAAGCTGGCCATAGGCCCGGACCGCGGCGGAAAGCTCGGCGATCACGGCGGCCAGCCGGGCCCGGGTGTCCGCTTCCCTGACCGGACTATGGTCGCTGTCGATCCGCGCGCTGTCGGCCACCGAACGAGCCAGCACCCGTATGTCCGTCGCGGCCCGCTCCAGCGTGTCAACGCCGTCGCGCAGCCCGGCGGCCGGGTCGCCGGACCTGAGCCTCCTCGGGTTCAGCCGGACGCTCTCCTCGGCCTGGGCCAGCGCGTCATCCACCCGCTCGATTTCGCCGCGCAGCGCCCGGGTCCGGTCCAGCCACTCCGCCGCGCGCCGCGCGTCGGGCACCTCGGCCAGCCCGTCCGCCATCTGGCCAAGCAGATCCGCCATCTGGCGGCTCAGTTCGCCGAGCGCGTCCTTGGCGGGCTGCACCCGCAGCGGCGCCAGCACCAGGCCGGCGGCCAGTCCCGCGGCGGCGCCGATGAGTGTCTCGGTGATGCGGCTGGTGGCGGCGGCGTGCGAGTCGACCGAGAAGATCAGCATGGCGCTGATCGGTACCTCCAGGATTTCCTCGCGGAGGCGGAGCACGATGCCGAGCACGAGGGTGCCCGCGATGAGCAGCCCGAGGACCCACCAGCTGAACGGGACGTAGGCGGCGACCGTGACGGCGGCGAGCACGCCGGCGGTGACCGCCGCGACCCGCCGGATGGCGGTGCCGATCGTGTGGAACAAGGTGGCCTGCACCACGAGCAGCGCGGTCAGCGGGGCGAGCACGGAGCGAGACGACCCGCCGGGCAACTGCAGCGCGAGCAGGTACGCGAACACCGCGGTGAGAGTGAGCCGGGCGATGTAGACCGCCGTCGGCTGGGCCCGGCGCCGGACCACGGTGAGTTGCTCGGCCTGGCGCCTGGCGACCGCCTTGGCGGCCTTTCCGACGCTCTCGGCGGGTACGGGACGGACGGGAAAACCTTTCATGAGCTGCTTACCCGGGGTCTAGTGGGCGGCGGGATCCAGGGATAGCTCTAGCCCAGAGCAAAACCCTCTGCCCATGACCAACGCCCGCCCGGCCGAGCTATTCCCACTGCTGGCCAACAACGCCGGCCGGGAAAATTTATCCCGAACGGACCAGGGACCTGGCTCCGGCCGGCACCAGCAGGACCGCCACTGGCACGACCACCAGGCCCGTCAGCGCCCAGCTCAGCCCGAACCCCTGCGCGACCAGCCCCACGGCCAGCGGCCCCAGGCCGCCAGCCAGCCCGGCGGCACTGCTCAACGTCACCGCCACCGAACTTCGCTCCGGCAGGCTGCCGTACAGCCGGGCCTGAAGCAGCGGGTACCACGGCGCGGTCACCGCGCTCAGCGCGGCCAGGACGACCAGCTTGGGCACGACGCCGGGGACGAGCAGGAAGCCCGGATAGAGCAGCCCGGCGGCGGCCGCGCTGGCGCGCAGCACGGTCAGGTCCTCCGCTCGCTCCAGGATCACCACGAGCGCGGCGTCCCCGGCCAGCGCAGCACCGAGCCTGATCGCGATGGCCATCGCTGCGACCGCCGGGGACAGGTGCGCGACGTCCACCAGGTACAACGCCAGGAACCCGGTGAAGACGTCCACGAGCAGGTCCGCCACCTCGATCAGCAGCAGCCAGCGCAGCGTTCCCCAGTCCCGCAGCGCGGCGGCGACCTCCCGCGCCCGCACCGGCCACCGCCGGTCCTCCGCCCCCTCCCCGGTGACCGGCCCGCTCACCGTGGAATCCGCTGGGCCCCGCAGGTACGCGCCGAGCCAGACGACCGCGGCGAACCCGGCCAGCACCAGGT
>JBAUAY010000702.1:0-10152 GCA_049676235.1 Streptosporangiaceae bacterium | reverse complement strand
GACCCACCCTCTCCCCCGCCGGCCTGGGTCTCTCCGCCGCCGGGCCTACCCTTTCCTCCGCCGGGCCGGCGACTGAATCAGGGAAGCGCGCGGACGCCCTGTCCCAGGCGCCTACCTACGGCGGTGAGGGGATCGCCGCCGCTCCTGGGACGGAGACCGCGATCCCGGCGCGTTCGCCTGAGGCCCGCCGCCGGGTCATCATCGCGGCCATCGTGGTGGCGGTCATCCTGGTCGTCATCCTCGCCGTCTTCCTGCTCCCGAAGGCGTTCACCGTCTACAAGTCTTCGGCTGGCCTGCCCACGCCGCCCGCGACCGCACAGCTCCGTTAGCCGCCCCGCGCCGGTCCCGGAGGCGAAGGACCTGAGGCCCTCCGCCGTTAGCGGAAGGCCCTTACGGGGCTGCGGAAGGGGCCGTACGGTAACGGCATGCGGGTCCTCATTCTCGGCGGCACAAGGTTCATCGGCCGGCGGATCGCCGCCGACCTAATGGCCCGCGGCGACGACGTCACCGTCGTGCACCGGGGCGAGAGCGAGCCGGCCGAGCTCGGCGGCTGCACGCACCTGCACGCCGACCGGACCGCCCTGGCCGGGCGGTCCGGCCAGTTGCGCGCCCTGCGTCCCGACGCCGTGATCGACACCCGCGCGATGACTAAGGCGGACGCCGAGGCCGTGCTCCCGCACCTGCCGGACGCTCACCTGGTGCTGCTGTCGAGCATCGACGTCTACCGGGCCTACGAGCTGCTGCTGGCCGGCCAGGGCGGCGAGCCGGTGCCGCTCACCGAGGAGTCGCCGGTCCGCCAGGGCCGGTACCCGCTACGCGGCCTGGTGCCCGCCCTGGGCGAAAACTACGACAAGCTCGACGTGGAGCCGGGTTACCTCGCCCGCGGCGGTACCGCGCTGCGGCTGGCCATGATCTACGGCGAGCACGACGGACAGCGCCGCGAGGAGTTCATCCTGCGCCGGGTGCGGGCAGGCCGGCGCCGTATCCCGGTGGGGCCGGGCACCAGCCTCGACACCCGCTGCTACGTCGGTGACGTGGCCGCCGCGGTGCTGGCCGCGCTGGACCGTCCGGCGGCGACGGCGGGCCAGGTGTTCAACATCGGCGACCCGGCCACCGACACCGTCCGGGACTACGCGCACCGCATCCTGGCCGCGGCCGGGCACGAAGCGGAACTGGTCACGGTGCCCGAGCGGGATGTGCCCGATGACCTGGAGGCGACCAAGAGCATCCCCCAGCATTTCCTCGTCGACAGCCGCAAAGCGGTGACCGTACTGGGCTGGCGCCCCACCGACCCCGGGCGGACCATCCCGCTATCGGTCCGCTGGCACCTCGCCCACCCGCCGGCCGATCCCGACCCGGACTTCTCCGCCGACGACCGTGCCCTGGCTCACCCCCCGATTCCATGAGCGTGCCCCCGATGAGCCTGCTCGCCGATGTGCGTGCGCCGATTCAATGAGTGCGGCGCTCTGGCTGCTTACCCGCTCTGGCCGCTCTACCCGCTCTGGCCGCTTACCCGCTCCAGCCGGTTCGATGGAACATCGAGCCGGCTCTGGGCGGTTCGATGGAACATCGAGCCGGCTCGCCGCGGCGCCAGGACCGGTGCAGGGCTCAGGCAACACCGCTCTTTCGGGCAGAGAGTCACATTCATGGAAAGTGACCTGTTGCGGGTGGGTTAGGGGTTGTGCGTGGGTAAGGGGTTGCGGGTGGGGGTTGGGGCTGCGGGTGGGTTAGGGGTTGCGGGTGGGGAAGGCGCCGGCTACGGCCAGGAAGGTGTCGTTGGCCTCGGTGTCGCCGACGCTGACCCGGGCACCTTCGGCGCCGAACGGGCGGACCGCGATGCCCTGCGCCTCGCAGGCCGCGGCGAAGTCCGCGGTGTGCTCGCCCAGCCGCAGCCAGACGAAGTTGGCCTCGGTCGGGGGAACGGTCCAGCCGTCGGCGACCAGCGCCTCGCGTACCCTGGTCCGCTCCTTGACGGTGAGCTCGACGCGCTCGAGCAGTTCGTCCTCCGCGGCCAGCGAGGCCACCGCCGCGGCCTGGGCGATGCTGTTCACGCTGAACGGCAGCATGGTCATCCGGACTGCGGTCGCGACGGGCTCGTGCGCGATCATGAAACCGGCCCGCAGCCCGGCCAGGCCGTACGCCTTGGAGAAGGTGCGCAGCACCGCGACGTTCGGCCGGTCCCGGTAGACGTCCATGCCGTTGGGCACCGCCTCGTCACGGATGTACTCCCGGTAGGCCTCGTCGAGCACGACCAGGCAATCGGCGGGCACCTGGTCGAGGAACGCCTCGAGCTCGGCGGCGTGCACCACGGTACCGGTCGGGTTGTTCGGGTTACAGACGAAGATCAGCCTGGTGCGCGGGTTGATCGCGGCCGCCATCGCGGCCAGGTCGTGGGTTTCCTCGCGCAGCGGGACCCGGACCGATTCCACCGCGGCCAGGTCCGACAGCAACGGGTACGCCTCGAAGGAGCGCCACGCGTAGATCACCTCGGCGCCGGGCTCACCGATCGCCTCCAGGAGCTGCTGAGCCACTCCGACCGAGCCGCACCCGACCGCGACGTGCTGCGGCGGCACGCCGAACCTGTCCGCGATGGCCTGGGTCAGGACCTGCGCGCCATTGTCCGGGTACCGGTTGACCGATCGCGCCGCCTCGGCGATGACGTCCACCACCGAGGGCAGCGGCGCGAACGGGCATTCGTTGGATGAGAGCTTGTGCGTCCGGCCGGTGGCGCTGACCGGTGTCCGGCCCGGCTTATACGCGGGAAAGCCGTCGAGCACCGAACGGAAACGTGGTGACGCGTCAGTCATGACACCAGTTTCGCACCTGTCGAGCTACGGCAGCGACTGAGCGGCGTGGGCACGGCGGGAGCTGGGCACCCGATGTCCTTCAGCCCAGCTGGACGGCCTTGACGATCAGCAGCAGCACGGAGATCACGAGGTAACCGCGTAGCAGCAGCATGGCGATCTTCCTTCCCGACGACCACTCCGCCGGTTTGAGCAGCGCGAGCGGCGGCATGCGCCAGTTCACGCGTTCCTCGGCGGACATGGTGTTGCGCGGGTGCGGCAGGGGCGCCGGGCGCCGATTCCTGGTGAGCCTGAACCAGGCTCCAGCCACGGCGCCCACGGCCACCAGCCCAATCGCTATCCAGATCGCGGTCTGCAGAGCGGGCAGGCTAGTGAACAGCGTGCCGACGACCAGCGTGCCGGACAGTACCAGCAGCACGCCGATGATGAAGACCGCCAGCATGTTCAGCCAGCGTGGGTTCAGCCACGGGCCCAGCACCTCGCGGTCGTTGCATAGCAGCAGGAGGAACACGCTCGCGCTGGGCAGCAGGATCCCGGCCAGCGCCTGCACCGCCTCGGTGAGCAGCCCCAGCGGAACGCCGGGGATGAGCACGATGCCCGCCGCGGCCACGACCATCGCGGCGTAGATGGTGTAGAACGGCTTGGCCTCGCGGAACTTGCGGTGCAGCGAGTGTTTGATGCCGAACACGTCGCCGAACGCGTAGCTGGTGGACAGGGTGACCGCCGACGCGCCGATGATGGACGCGTCGAGCAGCACGACCGCGAACGCCGCACCGTACCACCAGCCGTGCACGGCGAGCGCCTCGGCCACCCCGAGCGCGCTGGTGAAGTGCCCGACCAGGTTCGTGCCTCGCACCGCGAAGACGCCCACCGCAAGGATCATCGCAGCCGAGATCACCACGACGAACGCGCCCAGCGTGGTGTCGGCGCGCTCGTACGGGATGAACCGCGGCGTGATCCGCTTGTCGATGACGTTGGACTGCTGGAAGAACAACTGCCACGGAGCGACGGTGGTGCCCACGATCGCGATGATGAGCAGCACCGCGGTCGAGCTCGCCCCGCCCTGGATGCCGGGCACCACGAAGTGGTAGCCGATCGCACCCCAGTGCGGGTCGGAGAGGAAAAAGAGCGGGACCAGGATCACGCTGACCGCGATGAACGCGAACATCGCCTGTTCCCAGCGGCGGAAGCTGCCGCTCATGGTGATCGCGATCAGCACGAGCGCCGCGATCGGCACCGAGATGTACGGGGAGACGTGGAAATAGCGCAGGGCGAGCGAGACGCCGATGAACTCGGTGACGATGGTCAGGAAGTTGAGGATGAACAAGTCGCCGACGCTGAACCAGCCCCAGAACCGGCCGAACCGCTCGTTGATGAGCCGGGCATGCCCGACACCGGTGACCGCGCCGAGCCTGACCACCATCTCCTGATTGACGATCAGCACCGGGATCAGCAGCAGCAGCGTCCACAGCAGGCTGTAGCCGTAGTTCTGCCCGGCTTGCGAGTAGGTGGACACGCCGCCGGCGTCGTTGTCGCCGACCATCACGATCAGACCGGGCCCGACAATGGCCAGAAACGTGATCAGCTTGCGCTTGAGGCCAGCCTGCTGAACGTCGCCGAGCTTGATATGGCCGAGCGCGCCCTCGATGTCACCCAGGTGGGCGTCGTCCAGCACGGCACTGGCCGGGGCGGCGGGATGCCCGAGCTGCGCCTGGCCGGGCGGAGGACCCTGGCGAGCCCGGCGGCCTTGAGCCGCCCCCGGAGCCACCGGAGCCACCGGGGCTGCCGTAGCGGGCAGAGGCTCCCGTACGTCCGGGCTATTGACGGGGCGGGCCTGCTGAGAACGCTGGATGTCTTGGGAGGGTTCGGCTCGTTCGGGCGGGACGGGTCGCGTGGGCTCGCCAGATGGTACGCGCTCACCAGGCTGGGCGCGCTCACCAGGCGTCGTCACGGGGCGTCCCCAGGCTGGGCGTCCTCACGGTCGGCGTTCCCATAGTGGGCGTCCGGCGGCTCCGCGGTCTCGCGGCGCCGCCAGTCGCCGGGCAGCGTGACCTCAAGCACGTCATCGACGGTGATCACGCCGAGCAGGCGGCGCTCGTCGTCGACGACGGGGATGGTGGTGAGGTTGTAGTCCGTCATCAGCACGGCGACGTCCGTGATATCGGCGTCCGGGCCCACCCGGACCGGATCGGTGTCGGACACGTCGATCACGGTGGCGTCAGGATCGGACTGGACCAGGGTGACCAGCCTGGCCACGCCGCGCAGGCGGCCCTTGTCGGTGACGGCGTGCACGCTGGTTAGCGCCTCGGGCTGAAGAGAGACGGCCTCGCGGACCCGGGCCAGCGCGTCGGCGACGCTGGTCTTGCGGGGCACGGCGAGGAAGTCCATCGACATCAGCCCGCCCGCGCTGGTGGGGTTGAAGCCCATCAGGGTCAGCACCTTGGTCCGCTGGCCGGGCGGCAGCAGGTCGAGCACCGGCTGCCTGCGCCGCTGCGGCAGTTCGGCGATCGCGTCGGCGGCGTCGTCGGCGCGCATCCGGGCCAGCACGGCGGCGATCTCCTCGTCGGTGCGCGCGCCGAGCAGGCGGGTGGCCAGGTCCTCGTCGAGTTCCTCGAAGACGTCGGCCTCGAGCTCGGGATCGGCGTGCACCTGCCCGAGGATCTCGGTCTCCTCTTCCTTGGAGGCGTTCTCGAGCAGGTCGGCGATCTGAGCGGGCTTCAGCCTGCGGATGCGACCGAACGGGCCGCGCAACAGCGCGCTGCCCTGGTGCCCGATGAGCCACTCGAAGTCGTGCCAGTCACGGAAGACGCCGCCCGTATCCGGATTCTCCGGGCCGAGCAGCCCGAACAGCCGCCGCGGGCGGCGCCGGGTGTCCACCCTGGCCACCACCCACTCCTCACCGTCTTTGGCCAGCTCGAGGTCGGCCGCGCGGACCAGGCGGGCGTTCTCCACGTCGATGAGCCGGTGGCCGAGTACGTCGCGCCTGAGCAGCACTTCTCCTTCGCGGCGTTCGAAGTGCCGCAGGTCGAGGCGCGCGCTTGACAGCCGTATCGGCTCCCCGTCGAAGCTGCTCACCTGGTCGATCGGCACGAAGATCTCGCGTCCGCCGACGGCGGCCACCAGACCAGTGACGAGCGGGTAGTCGGCCCCGCGCAGTCGGACAATGACGTCGGCCAGACGCCCGATCGACTCGCCGCTGCGGTCCGCGACCGGCCGTTTAAGCAGCCGTGACAAGCGCAGCGTGGTCTTGTTGTCCGCCGGAGCACTCGGTCCGGGGGCCGGTGTTGTGGTCATGAGAAGCCTCTTTAGCTCGGACGCCAACGTGTTCCCAGCCAAGCCTAGGGTTGTGTCGTCCGCGCCAACCTTGACACGCGAGGGTGAACGCGCGGTATACGGGGTAGTCCCCTTCCAGGTAGGCCACGATGTCCCCGGGCACGCCATCCGCGGGCCGCTTGGTTACACCACGCCGATTGTGATGATAAGAAGTCTCTGGCATCCCAAAGGCGTATAGACCGGACGAAAGGCGCAGATAGGTGGCCACGCGGAAGGCAGCAGCCTTGCTCGACAGGAGCGGCGGCCTGCCCGATACGTTCTGGTACACGACCAAGCGCCGACTGCTGGGACCACCGCTGGTCAACCAGGATCTCGGCGAGCAGCGGCTGTCCAAGCCGCTCGCGCTCGGCGTGCTGTCGCCGGACGGGATTTCCTCGTCGGCCTACGGCACCGAGGAAATCCTCATCGTGCTGGTGCCGGCGCTCGGCGTGGCGGCGTTCAGCCTGATCCTGCCCATGACCCTGGTCATCTTGTTCGTCATGGTGCTCGTGCTGCTCTCCTACCGCGAGATCGTCATGGTCTACATCAGGCCCGGCGGATCGTACGTGGTGGCACGGGAGAACTTCGGGCCGCGCATCGCCCAGGTGTGCGCGGTCGCGCTGCTTATCGACTACGTGGTGACCGTGGCGGTCCAGATCGCGGCGGGGACAGCCGCGGTGGCCTCTGCCTTCCCGGGGATCGGCCCCTACAAGCTCGAGATCTGCGTCGGCGTGGTCTTGCTCATGTGCGTGGGAAACCTGCGCGGGATCAAGGAGGCGGGCCGGGCCTTCGCCGTGCCGACCTACCTGTTCTCGGGCGCGGTCATCTTGATGATCATCGTCGGGCTGATCCGCGAAGCGCTGGGAAACCTGCCGCAGGCCGTCCCGAACGCGCCCGGCACCTACAGTCTCGGGTCCGGCTCGGCCGGGCTGATCACCGGCGTGATGATCTTCACCCTGCTTCGCGCGTTCGCCAACGGCGGCGCGTCGCTGACCGGTATCGAGGCGGTCTCGGACGCCGTCGGCGCGTTCCGGCCACCGGAGGGCCGTAACGCGCGCCAGGTCCTCATGGCCGAGGGTGCGATCCTCGGCACCCTGGTGGCGGGCATCTCCTGGCTGGCGCACGTCACGCACGCCACGCCCTTCAAGAGCGGCTACCCGACCGTGCTGGCCCAGGAGGCCAAGCTCGTCTTCGGGCACACGATCATCGGGCAGGCCCTGTTCTTCGGTGTCCAGGGCGCGACCATGCTCATCCTGTATACAGGCGGGAACACCAGCTTCAACGGCTTCCCGTTCCTGACCAGCTACGTGGCTGGCGATTCGTTCCTGCCCCGGTGGCTGCTCAAGCGGGGGCACCGGCTGGTGTTCTCCAACGCCATCATCTTGCTGACCATCACGTCCATAGCGCTGCTGGTCATCAAGGACGCGGACGTCAACAACCTGGTCCCGCTGTACGCCATCGGCGTGTTCACTGCCTTCTCGATGGCGGGCTTCGGCATGGCCAAGTACCACAGCAGGCACCGGACGCCGGGCTGGCGGCGCCGGATGATCATCAACTTCTCGGCCGGCGTGATGACCGTCATCGTGGTAGCCATCTTCGCGGTAGTGAAGTTCACCGAGGGCGCCTGGGTCGTGGTCGTGCTGTTCGTCGTCCTGGTCCCGGCGCTGATCAGGATGAATCGCGAGTACACGGCCGAGACCGAGGTGCTCGAGACGATCAGCGAGAACCAGCCGCCGCCTCCGCCGCACTACAGCCGCCGCACCATCTTCGTCTTCGTGGACAGCTTTGACCTAGCCACCCTGGCCGCGCTGCGCTACGCCCGGAGCCAGCGGCCCACCACCATCCGCGCGGTGCACTTCGTCATCGACAACGTTCGCGCCGACAAGCTCAGGGAGAAGTGGACCCGGGCCGACCGCGGCATCGCCCTGGACTTCATCGACGTCTCTGACCGCAGGCTGACCAGGGCAGCGGCCGAACTGGTCGAGCACGAGGTGGCCGATCCCGGCACGCACGTGACGGTGGTACTGCCCCGGCGCAGCTACTCCGCGCTGCTGGGCCGATTGCTGCACGACCGCACGGCGGACAAGATCGCCGCGGTGGTGAGCCGTATCCCGCGATCGGCCGCGACCATCATTCCCTATGACGTCGAGAGCCGGGTCCAGGTACTCCAGGAACGCCATGCCGCGAAGGTGGCCACCGTCCAGGACGCCGCCGACCAGCACGTCAGGTCCGCGGAGGCGCAGGTGGCGGCCGATCACGGCCCCGCCGCCGGCCCGGAAGCCATGCCGCCGCCGGACACAGAAAAACCCGCCGCGGAATCCGGGACGAAGGCGAGTGGCCTGCTCAGGAGGCGGGCACCTGGCGAGGCCAACGGCCGGAGCTCGACAGACACGCCGTCCGCAGCCCCCGGCATCACGCCGATCGGCTCGCTCACCAAGCCGGGCCGGGCCACCGTCGAGGGCCGCATCCGGATGGTGGAGATCAAGCCGGTCGAGCGGAACTCCGTGCTGGCCTGCGAGATATCCGACGGGACCGGCGAGCTCACCGCGTTGTTCTACGGGCGCTCGCACATCCCGGGCATCGTGTGCAGCGCCCGGGTCCGCTTCAAGGGCTCGGTCGGAATCCGGCCCGACGGCCACCGGGTGATGATCAATCCCGCCTACGAGCTGCTCTTCCCCGCGGTTTAACCGGGGCGCTCGGACTAGGCCGTTCGGCCGGATTACCCGCCGTCACCCTTGGGGTTGGCGGAGGTCTGGGGGACGATGAGCTCGTACGCAGGATTGATCATGACCGGGGCGCCGCCCTTGATGCCGACCGGACCACGCAGCCGGACCCGGGACCCGCACATCAGGCCGGGGATGCGGGAGCGCCCGTAGAACAACGCGGTGAGGTCACCGGTGGAGTCGGAGATCTCGGCGGCCAGCACCGAGTTCCGTTCCACCGACCGAACCTCGACGACGCGGACGCGGCCCTCCACGGTGGTCCGGCCCGGCTCGTGGAGTGCGCCGATAGGGGTAACACCCGGTGGCGGTATGGGCCGGTCGTACCCGCCGGCGCCGGGCAGTGGCTCGGGCTTGTCCTTGCTTGGCGCGACGGCCGAGACCTCCGCTTGAAGGTCCTGGCGCCCGGCCGTCATGCGGTCGGCGGGCGGGCCGGGCGCCGGCGTCAGGGCTACCGGCCTGGTCCCCTCGCTCTCGGCCTGGCGTTCCGCCAGAACGCGCACCCTGTTCTGCACGTCGAACGGGATGATGGTGGCCGCGGCGTTGGGGACTCGGCTCACCACGCCGGCGATCTTGTCTGCCGTCCGGTCGTGCAGCAGCGTGGCGCGCAGCGAGAAGCTGCGCCTGGGCAAGATCGCGGTCACCTGCGTGCCCGGATCTTCCGCCTCACGGCTTACCAGCTCGGCGGCGCACCGGGTCAGTCTCCGGTCGGGGCAGTCGATGAACTCGAGTGACACGCTGCGGTCTGGCAGCCAGGCGACTCGCAGCTTTTCCGCCTTCTCGCTGTCGATGACGAAGTGCACGGCACGCACCGTCGTGGGCCGCAAGCTCTTCGCGTACCGCAGTGCCGCGAGGGTGGCGAGGTCGAAGTCATCGACGAAGACGATGACCACCCGGCGGGAGTAGTTCGGCTGGCGCTGGACCCCGCCGGATGACGCCCGGCGCTCGCCGATGGTCTCCAGGACCCGGGCCTCGGTGCGGTACTCCCGGTTGAGCCGGATCAGCGCGAACACCCCGATCGGGAAGATGATCAGGATCAGCCAGGCGCCCGAGGTGAACTTCACCACCGCGAAGATCACCACCACGATCGAGGTAAGCACCCCGGACGAGAAGCAGATGACCAGCTTGTGCCGCCAGCCCGGTCCCTGGTGCGTGCGGTAGTACTTCGCCATGCCGAATCCGGCCATGGTGAATGCGGTGAACACGCCGATCGCGTAGAACGGCACGAGGGCGTTCACGTTGGCGCCGACGACCCCGATCAGCGTCACGGAAAGCACGGTCAGCACGATGATGCCGTTGGAGAAGACCAGCCGCTG
>JBAUAY010000701.1:0-2201 GCA_049676235.1 Streptosporangiaceae bacterium | reverse complement strand
CCAACACACGCACACATGCACCCCGGGGGGCGCTTGTCTTCGACATGCGCCTGCTCGGCCGTCAGGCGGGGTCCGCGCTGACCCAGACGCGGACCGTACCCGCGCCCGAAAACGTGCGCCTCGAGCTTATCGGCGTCCCGGTAGGCGCCGACGTCGCCCTCGAGGTCAGGTTCGAGGCGGTTTCCGAAGGCGTTCTCGCCACCGGGACCGTGACCGCGCCGCTCGCGGGCGAGTGCGCGCGATGCCTGGCCCCGCTGACCTCGACGGTGACCGCCAGCTTTCAGGAGCTTTACCTGTATGCCGACGAACGCCACGATAAGCATGACCGGCACGACAAGCATGACCGGCACGACGAGCACGAGGAGCAGGACGACGAAGAGCGTCATCTCCACGGCGACCTGCTCGACCTGGAGCCGGCCTTCCGTGATGCGGTAGTGCTCGCGCTGCCGATGTCACCGCTGTGCCGGGAGGATTGTCCCGGGCTGTGCGCCGAGTGCGGAGCGCCGCTCGCCGACGCGGGCCCCGGCCACCGGCACGATGAGGCGGTCGACCCGCGGTGGGCGGCCCTGAAGCAACTCGACGACCAGGCAACTGACCAAATGGACCGGCACGCCGGCGCCATCGACCTACAGGAGGGCTGACGTGGCGGTTCCCAAGCGGAGGATGTCCCGCAGTAACACCCGATCCCGACGTTCGAACTGGAAGACCACCGCGCCCACGCTGGTGAGCTGCCCGCAATGCCACGAGCCGAAGCTGCCGCACGTGGCCTGCCCGACCTGCGGTACCTACCGGCGGCGCCAGGTCATCACGCCATCCTGAGGAAGCTGACCGGTCCCGGGCCACATACGGGGGGTTATACATCGCGCCCGGCCGGCTTGATCAGCCAGTGCTAGGAGGAGGACGCGTTGGGCGTCGTGAGCCGGTCCTGGGATGGTGGTGTGAACGCCGGAAAAGACCCCGCTGAGCTCCGGCACGCTCTCGGCGTGCCGATCATGCCCAAGTCACTCGAGCGCGCGCTGACCCATCGTTCCTACGCGTACGAGAACGACAATCCGCCGACCAACGAGCGGCTCGAGTTCCTCGGCGACTCGGTTCTCGGCCTGGTCGTGACCGACACGCTGTTCCGCGGCTATCCGAACCTGCCCGAGGGACAGCTGGCCAAGCTCCGCGCCGCGGTGGTCCAGATGAGCGCGCTCGCCGAGGTGGCGCTCGAGCTCAGCCTGGGCGACTACGTCCGGCTCGGCCGGGGCGAGCAAGTCACCGGCGGGCGGGGCAAGCCCTCGATCCTGGCCGACACCCTCGAGGCGGTGATCGGCGCGGTGTACATCGACTGCGGCCTGGCCGAAGCCAGCGCGCTGGTGCACCGGCTGTTCGACCCGGTCATCGCCAGGTCGGCCCGGCTGGGTGCCGGCCTGGACTGGAAGACCTCGCTGCAGGAGCTCACCGCGGTCAAGATGCTCGGGGTGCCCGAGTACCACGTCGAGGAGAGCGGGCCGGACCACCAGAAGTCATTCCGCGCCGTGGTCAAGGTAGCCGGCCGGGTGCTCGGCTCCGGCGAGGGGCGCACCAAGAAGGCGGCCGAACAGCAGGCGGCCGAGGCGGCCTGGCGGGCCATCACCGCGGAAGCGGCCCGGGACGACCTGGCGGCGGGAAACGGCGACCTGCGAGACGCCAAGGACGACGACGCCAAGGACGACGGGGAAGAGCCCGCGCCGGGGTCGTGAGGGATGCCTGAGCTGCCCGAGGTCGAGACGGTCCGCCGCGGCCTCGAACATCACGTGGTGGGCCGGACCATCGAGGTCGTCCGCGTCCTGCATCCGCGCGCCGTGCGCAGGCAGCCGGCCGGGCCGGCCGAATTCGAATCCGCCCTGGCCGGGCGCAGCCTCGACACCGCCAGGCGGCGGGGCAAGTACCTGTGGATGTCGGTCGGCGAGGACGCCCTGCTCGCGCACCTGGGGATGAGCGGCCAGCTGCTCGTCGTCGAGCCGGACGAGCCCCTCTCGCCGCACGTCAGGATCTGGTTCACCTTCTCCGACGGGGGACCTGACCTGCGCTTCACCGATCAGCGGACGTTCGGTCACATGTGCGTGGTACGCGACGGCGCCGAATTGCCCGCGCCGATCGCGCACATCGCGCCCGATCCGTTCGAGGCGGCCTTCGACCCGGCCGCCCTGGCCCGGCGGCGGCGCCCCCCCCACACC
>JBAUAY010000700.1:0-11178 GCA_049676235.1 Streptosporangiaceae bacterium | reverse complement strand
CCTGGCAGCAGGCCGCGGCGAAGATCGCCACCGGGGCGCTGCCGCCCGAGCCCGCAGGCCTGGCCGACCTGTCCGCCCGGCTGGCCGGCCTGGACCCGCTGCAGGCCAGCGGCCGGTGGACCCGGCTGGCGTCTGAGCTGGACCTGCTCGACCGGGAGCTGGCCACCGCGACGGCCAGCTTCAAGGAGGCCGAACGGGCCGCGGTGGCAGCCATGGCCCAACGTGACGAGCTGCGCGGACTGCTCGGCGCCTACAAGGCCAAGGCCGCCCGGCTCGGCGCCGTCGAAGATCCCGGCCTGGCCGAACGGTACGACCGGGCTCGTGACCTGCTCTGGACGGCGCCCTGCGACCTGCCCGCGGCCGAGGCCGCGGTGGCCGGCTACCAGCAGGCCGTCCTGGGGGTGCAGCCGCGGTGACCTGCACTCAGCCGGGCGGCCGGAAAGAACTCGCCGATATGGCCGACCCAATCCGGCCCCTGACGCTGACATGACGCCCCGTGACCTGGATGATGGCCTGATGCACGATGGCAATACGGGAGTCACCTGCCCCGCCTGCGGCGGGCCGGCCGGCGCCGCAGACAGCTTCTGCGAGTCGTGCGGGACCGAGCTCGCCCCGCCCGTCAGCAGCACCGGCCCGGCCGGGTACACCGCGCAGTGCCCGGTGTGCTCGCTCGACGAGTCGGCCCCGCCCGGCGCGATCAGCGCCGAGGGCTACTGCGAGTCGTGCGGCCGCAAGGTGCCGTCCGGTCGCGACCACATCGAGCTCAACCTCGAGTTGCTGGCTGGGGTCACCGACCGCGGCCTGCGCCATCCGCGGAACGAGGACGCGATGGCCCTGGCGACGACGGAAACCCCGGCTGGCCCGGTGGCCATCGTCGTGGTCTGCGACGGAGTGTCGTCCTCGCCGCGCCCGGACGAGGCGTCGCTGACCGGGGCGCAGGCGGCGGTGCGGGTGCTGCTCACCTCGATCAGGCGCGGCGACGACCCGGACGAGGCGTCCCTGGCGGCGGTGCGCCAGGCCCACGAGGCCATGACCATCTTGGGCTCGCCGTCCCACGCGCCATCGGCCACCTACATTTCCGCGATCGTCGGCCGGGACCACGTCACGGTCTGCTGGCTCGGCGACAGCCGTGCCTACTGGCTGGCCGAGTCCGACTCCAAGCGACTGACCAGGGACGACTCGCTCGCCGAGGAAATGGTCACGCAGGGCCAGCTGACCGAGGCCGAGGCCATGGCCTCCCCGCAGGCCCACGTCATCACCCGCTGGCTCGGTGCCGACGTAGGCACGGCGCAGCCGCACGTCATACGGTTCGAGCCGCCCGGGCGCGGGGTCGTGCTCGTCTGTTCCGACGGGCTGTGGAACTACCGGCCCGAGGCGGCAGGCCTGGCTGAGCTCGCGCTCCCGGCCGCGTTCCACGACCCGTCCAGTGCCGCCGACGCGCTGCTGAAGTTTGCCCTCGACGCCGGAGGCATGGACAACATCACCGCCGTGCTGGTCCCGTTCCCGCTCGTGCGGCCGGCGCCTTTACCGAGGAGAATCCGCCATGACCGACTCTGGCTTCACCGTCGACGTCGACCAGAACCAGTACCTGCCTGAGGACGGCAGCGATGTGAGCGCGGTGGTCACCGTGACGTCCGGGGCGGACGTCGGCATCGCGGCCGCGGCCGGCGGCGCGGGCAGCGCCGAGATCATCATCATCGACTGCTCGGGGTCGATGGACTACCCGCCGACCAAGATGACCCAGGCGCGGGCCGCCACCGCCGCCGCGATCGACGTGGTCCGTGACGGCGTGGGGTTCGCGGTCGTCGCGGGCACCAGCACCGCCTGGCCGGTCTTCCCGCCCGACGGGAGCATGGCGGTAGCGAACGCGGCGTCGCGGGCCGCGGCCAAACAGGCGGTCGCCGGGCTGCGGGCCAACGGCGGCACCGCGATCGGCCAGTGGCTGGGGCTGGCCCGGCAGATCTTCGCGGGCTACCCGGCGCAGCTACGGCACGCCATCTTGCTCACCGACGGTAAGAACCAGCACGAGACGCCCGCCCAGCTCGCGACCGCGCTCAGCCGGTGCGAGGGCATCTTCAGCTGCGACTGCCGCGGTGTGGGCACCGACTGGGAGGTCAGCGAGCTGCGTACGGTCTCCGCCACGCTGCTCGGCACGGTGGATATCGTGCCGGACCCGGCCGGGCTGTCCGCCGACTTCGCGGCCATGATGGAGAACGCGATGGGCAAGCAGGTCGCCGATGTGTCGCTGCGGGTGTGGACGCCGCAGCACGCCAGGCTCAAGTTCGTCAAGCAGGTAGCCCCCGCGGTCGAGGACCTGACCGGCAGGCGCACCCAATCGGGACCGCAGGCCGGGGACTACCCGACCGGGGCCTGGGGACCGGGGGAGAGCCGGGACTACCATGTCGGCGTTGAGGTCAACCCGGCCGGCGTCGGCCAGGAGATGCTAGCCGCGCGGATCAGCCTGGTCATGGGCTCGCCATCCGGCGCTTCTGGGGGCGAAGTCCTCGGGCAGGGGCTCGTCCGCGCGATATGGACCGACGACGAGGCGCTGTCCACCAAGATCAACCCGAGGGTGGCGCACTACACCGGCCAGGCCGAACTCGCCGTCGCTATCCAGGAGGGCCTGGAGGCCCGCAAGCAGGGCGACGAGGAGACCGCGACGGCCAAGCTCGGCCGGGCGGTCGCGCTGGCCCACCAGTCAGGCAACGAGGACACCGCCAAGTTGCTGGCCAAGGTGGTAGACGTGGTCGATGTGGAATCCGGCACGGTCCGGCTGAAGAAGAAGGTCGAGGACGCTGACGAGATGGCCCTCGACACCCGGTCCACCAAGACGGTCCGCGTGAAGAAATTACGAGCAGGCAGGAGGCGACGATGGCGCTATGTCCCAACGGGCACGACTCAGCGAGCGATGACTTCTGCGACGTCTGCGGCATGCGCATCGGCAGCCCCGCGGCCGGTCCCTCGCCCGCGACCAGCGCTCCGCTGCCCGGGCCCGCCCCGGGCGGCGAAACCTGTCCCCGCTGCGGCACCCCCAGGACCGGCCAGTTCTGCGAGGCCTGCGGCTTCAACTTCAACGGTCCCCGTTTCATCCCCGCCAGCCCTTCGCCGCGCGGGCCGGCCGCCCCTCTTACTCCCGTCCCGGCGAGCCCTCTTCCCTCCGCCTCCGCAATCCCTCCGACCTCCGTAGCCCCATCGGCCCCAGCAGGCCTTTCGGCCGAGGCCGCGCTTTCGGCTCCGTCGGCTCGTTCGGCCCCATCCGTTCCGTCGGTCCCGCCCGCGCCGTCGATGTCCTCGTTCCCGTACCCGCAGGCCACCTGGGCCGTGGTGGTGAGCGCGGACCGCGCCTACTACGAGCAGGTGCAGGCGCTCACCGGGCCGGAAGGCGCCGCCGTGGCGTTCCCCTCCTACTGCGCCGAACGGCGCTTCCAGCTCGTCGGGAACCAGATGCGGATCGGGCGGCGCAGCGTGTCGCGCGGCCTGGCCCCGGAGATCGACCTGACCGGTCCACCCGCCGATCCGGGCATTAGCCGGCTGCACGCGGTACTGATCGCGACGCCGGACGGCAGCTGGGCCGTGCTCGACCCGGGTTCGGCCAACGGCACCCTCGTCAACGGCTCAGATATAGGGACCGGGGACCAGGTACCCCTGCATGACGGTGATCGCATCAACCTCGGCGCCTGGACTGCGATCACGGTGCACCGGGGTTAGGAAAATCTCTACCGGGAGTAGGGCATCGGCATATAACGACGGACGATCCCAGGCACTAACGTATGCACATGATCACCAACCCGTCGTCGCGAGACCATGCCGAGATCGACCTTGGTCCCGCTGCTGGCGTCAGCGACAGAGGCCTGCGGCATCACCGCAACGAAGACGCGATGGCCCTGGCCGCCGAGCAGGCGCCGGACGGTCCGGCGGTGGTGGCGGTGGTCTGCGACGGCGTCTCTTCCTCGGCCCGTCCGGACGAGGCGTCGCAGGTGGCCGCGCAGGCCGCGCTGCCGGTGCTGGTGGCCGCGGTGCACGCGGGCGGGGATCTCGCCGCGGCCTCGCTGGCCTCGGTGGCCGCTGCGCGCCGGTCAGTGGCGGCCATGCAGGGCGCCGGGGGTGACACCTCGGCGACTACGTTCGTGTCCGCGGTCGCGAGCGGCTATGAGGTGATCTTGTGCTGGGTGGGCGACAGCCGGGCCTACTGGCTGGGCCAGCCGGCCTCGGAGTCACGGCTGCTCACCCGGGATGACTCGGTGGCCGGGGGGATGGTCGCGGCCGGCTTGGCCAACGAGGCCGCGGCCATGGCCTCGCCGCATGCGCACGTGCTGACCCGCTGGCTCGGCGGCGACGCCGCGGACCTGGCCGACGACCCCGCCCGCGCCGCGCACGTCGAGCGGTGGACACCGCCCGGGCCCGGGGCCCTGCTCATATGCTCCGACGGCCTGTGGAACTACCTGGCCGAGGCCGCGGACCTCGCCGGGCTCGCCCTGCCCAAGGTGCTGGACGACCCGCTCGGTGCCGCCGCCGACATGGTGAAGTTCGCGAACGACGCCGGCGGCGCCGACAACATCACCGTCGTCCTGATCCCCTACCTCAGCCCCGAGACCTCCTGAGCGGCCCTGCCCAACCCTTCGGCTTGTCAAGTGACATCTACTTGAACATTCAGTGACGTACGGATGTCAATCACCTGACTCTTCTTTTTGAAGTATCGACAGCAACTTTCCTGGTAGGGACGCTGTTCTGGTGAGAAATGACCTAATCCTCGTGCTGGTGGTCCTGACGGCTCTGGCCTTTGACTTCACCAACGGCTTCCATGACACCGGCAACGCGATGGCCACCTCGATCGCGACGGGAGCGCTTCACCCGCGGGTCGCGGTCGCCGTGTCGGGCCTGCTCAACCTGGTCGGGGCGTTCCTCTCGCTGGCCGTCGCGGCCACGATCGCCAACGGCCTGGTGAACACGGCAGATGTTACGCTGCGGGTGGTCGCGGCCGGCCTGGCCGGAGGGATCATCTGGAACCTGCTCACCTGGCTGCTCGGCATCCCGTCGAGCTCGTCGCACGCGCTCATCGGCGGAGTGATCGGGTCGACGATAGCCGCCGCGGGTGGCAGCGCGATCAAGTGGCATGGCCTGGTCTCGAAGGTCGTCATCCCGGCCGGCCTGTCGCCGATTATCGCCGCCCTCGTCGCGGCGACCGGCACGTGGCTGCTCTACCGGATCAGCCGCAGGCTATCGGCCGGGGCTCGTGGCCACGGCTTCCGGATCGGGCAGATCGGGTCGGCCTGCATGGTGTCCCTGGCGCACGGCACGAACGACGCGCAGAAGACGATGGGCGTCATCACGCTGGCCCTGATCGCGAACGGCACCCTGGCCTCCGGCGCGAATGCGCCGTTCTGGGTGATCCTGTCCTGCGCGCTGGCCATCAGCCTCGGCACCTACCTGGGCGGCTGGCGGGTGATCCGCACCCTGGGCAAGGGGCTGGTGGAGATCGAGTCACCGCAGGGCATGGCGGCCGAGTCCGCGTCGGCCGCGGTCATCCTGCTGTCCAGCAGCTTCGGCTACTCGCTGTCCACCACGCACGTCGCCACCGGGTCGATCATCGGGACCGGGCTCGGAAAGAGGGGCGCCGAAGTCCGCTGGAACGTCGCCGGGCGGATGGCCACCGCGTGGCTGTTCACGCTGCCTTGCTCCGCGCTCGTCGGGGCCGGCGCCTATGAGCTCGCCCACGCCATCCACGGGACCCCTGGCGTGATCGTCCTCCTGATCGTCCTGGTCGCGATAGCCGGGGTGATCTACTGGCGGTCCCGCGGCAACAAGGTGGACCACAACAATGTCAACGAAGAGTGGACCGGATCGGTCGCTCCGGCCGAACCCGAGCCCGCTTCGGCGGCCTGAGCGACAGGGAATCAGACAATGTCCTGGATCAACCTTTCAGCCATCTGGAAGATCCTAGTTTTCGGCCTCATCGCCGGCGCGGGACTCCCGGCGCTGTTCGCGGTCGGCATGGTCTCCCTGGCGAAGGGCCCCCGGGCCCAGACCGCGGGTGCCGACTCCGATGCCGTCTACGGGGGCAGCGTAGTGGGCCTGGTCATCGCCGCACTCTGCTTCCTGATCGTGCTGGCCGCCCTCGGCTGGGGAATTTACGAGGTCTACCAGATCGGTCATCCCGCCCCGACTCCTCCTGCCAAATGATCACCGCCCGGACGAGCGCTACCCGAGTCTGCGGCTACCTCATCGAGAGGGTCTGAGAACATGGCGCTACCTCCTGTCCTGAGCAAGATCATTGCCTGGCTGCGGGCCGGCTATCCCGAAGGCGTGCCCGACGTCGACTACATCCCGCTCTTCGCGCTGCTAGGCAGCCAGTTGACCGAGAGCGAGGTCAAGGAGATCGCGGAGGAGCTCGCGAACGAGAGCAGGCCGGAGTCGGCGGAGGCGATCCAGCACGCCATCGAAGCCGTCACCAACCACAAGCCGCAGGATTCCGACGTCGCCCGGGTCAGGGCCCGGCTGGCCGCTGGCGGCTGGCCCCTGGCCAGGCCCGAACGAGTCACAGACCCAGCCGAGTTCCCCTAGCCGAAGAAGTACCCCGGGTGGCGGTGTTTGCCGGGCCGTGGCAACCGCTGCTGCCGGCTGGCCTGGCCGGCGTCCGGGTCCCGCCCGCTTGGCCGTATTTTCCCTTATGCCACCGACACTTATGGTCTTCTACCTCCCGCTGCGAAGAATGGTAGAAACCGAATTCATATCGCCCGGGGCGAATCGACTGGTGCAACGCGAGCGTTCCTTTGTGCCGGGAGCGGGATTCGAACCCGCACGCCTTTTCGGGCAGACGCTTTTGAGACGTCCATGTCTACCAGTTCCATCATCCCGGCACGGTCCGCGACGTGGGATCGAGTACTTTCGAGCTCGACCCCTCCGCGGAGCTGGATGGGAACAATCTACCTCGTCAGGGTAGGCTCGTCAGCGTGAGCCAGAACCCGTTGCGTGTCGTTATCGCTGAGGACGAGGCACTGATCCGCCTCGACCTCAAGGAGATGCTGGAAGAAGAGGGCTATTCGGTCGTCGCCGAGGCGGGCGACGGCGAGTCAGCCGTCGAGCACGTTACGACGTTGCGCCCGGATCTGGCTATTCTCGATATCAAGATGCCGGTCCTTGACGGGATCTCCGCCGCCGAGCGGATCGCCGCCGAGCGGATCGCTCCGGTCGTCATCCTGACCGCCTTCTCCCAGCGTGACCTGGTTGAGCGGGCCCGCGACGCCGGCGCGATGGCCTATCTGGTCAAGCCGTTCACCAAGGCCGACTTGGTGCCGGCCATCGAGATGGCGGTCAGCCGGTTCGCCGAGATCCGCGCCCTCGACACCGAGATCGGCACGCTGCGCGAGCGGCTCGAGGTCCGCAAGCTGCTCGACCGGGCCAAGGGCCTGCTGCAGTCCGAGCACGGGCTGACTGAGCCGGAAGCCTTCCGCTGGATCCAGAAGACCTCGATGGACCGGCGCCTCACCATGCGCAAGGTGGCCGAAGCGGTGGTCGAGGGCAGCATGCGCGTTCCCGCGGAAACGCCGCAGCCACAGGCCTGAAGCTGCAGTCCTGAAGCTGCGGTCCGGAAGGCGAGAACCGGGGAAGCGGGAACCCGGGGGGCCGTTGGTGCCGTGTCCGCGTTCCCCGGCCGACACGTTGTCTACTTGAACCCCCCGGGCCCGCTGGCACCACGTTAGCGACCAACCGCCTCACGATGCAAAGTGAGCTCTCTGGCCGGGCCGGGCGAGTTCAGCTACCGATTACTCCTTGTTCACGCAGGGGATCGATGCCGTTGGCCTCGCGTCCTGGTACCTGGTCCCTGATCAGGCAGGTAAGCCGCGATGTGCACACCCGCCGGCCGACCGTGTCCGTGATGACAATCTCATACGTGGCCAGCGTCCGGCCGCCGTGCGCCAGGGTGGCGACCGCGGTGACCTCCCCGTCGCGGGCGCCGCGGTGGTGCGTCGCGCTGATCTCGATGCCGACCACCACCCGGGCCAAGCCGGCGTGCAGGGCCGCGGCCAGCGACCCGATGGTCTCCGCGAGCACGCAGGAGGCGCCACCGTGCAGCAGCCCGTACGGCTGGACGTTGCCGGCCACCGGCATCGTTGCCACGACCTCGGTCCCGGAGGCCGAAAGGATCTTGATGCCCATGCGGTTGGCCAGGGTGCCCTCGGCGGTCGTCACCGCGATGATCCTGTCCAGCATCTCCTGGTCCATCCGTATCTCCGCTCGCTCGGCCCACGTCAAGGGTGCCATGCGCCCGGCTGACGGCCCAAAGGGCACCTGAAGCCGACGCGGCCGAACGCTGTAGCCACCTGACTGCCCAAATTCCGCCACATTTTTGTGTGATAAGGGTGACTTCGATCTTGTTAGCGCTCACAATTCAGGTTGGAACCTGTTCATGATTCGAACCAGTTCATGAAAGGAGCGCAACATGCGCAAGATCGGAAGACAGCGACGTCTCCGTGGGCCAGCCACCATCGGGCTGGCCGCCATGGTGGCGATAGCCGTTGGCGGGTCCCTAGCGGCCAGCCAGGCCATGGCGGCCACCCGTACTCCAGCCGCGGCCCGCGGCGGGAACGGCGGCCTGTCCGTCAGCAGGCAGTTCTTCGGCCAGACCGTTGAGCCCTACACGGGCAAGGAAACGAACGTCTACCGATACACGCTCAGGAACGCCAACGGCATGAGCGTCCAGATCCTCACCTTCGGCGGCATCATCCAGGACATCAACGTCCCGGACAACTCCGGGCACGTGACGGACGTCGTGCTCGGCTTCAAGACCCTGCAGGACTACGTGACCGAGGACAGCCCGCCGGTGACCGCGAACGGCGGCCCCTACTTCGGCGAGACCATCGGGCGGTACGGCAACCGGATCGCCAAGGGCACGTTCACCCTGAACCAGCCGGGCGTCGGCCCGGTCAAGTACACCCTGCCCATCAACAACGGGGTGAACAGCCTGCACGGCGGGCTCGTCGGCTTCGGCGACCACGTCTGGGCCGACCAGCCGGTCCAGGGCCACGGATCGGTCGGCGTGCAACTCACGCTGGTCAGCCCCAACGGTGACTCCAGCGGAGCCGCGGGATCGCCCGGCTGCCCGAACGGCTGCACCGGCTACCCGGGCACGATCAAGGTCGTCGTGACCTTCACCCTGAACAACGCCAACCAGATCGGCATCCACTACAAGACCACCGATTTGTCCAAGAACCTCAACACGGTCATCAACCTGACCAACCACAGCTACTTCAACCTGGCCGGCGAGGCCTCTTTCCCGGGCTCGGCCTACAGCCAGCTCCTGCAGATCAACGCGAACAAGTACACGCCGACGGACACCACCCAGATCCCGCTCGGCTACCAGGCCTCGGTCTTCGGTACCCCGTTCAACTTCACCACCCCGCGGACGATCGGTTCCCGGATCCAGGACTACAGCGCCAACTTCAACTCGCCCGGGTTCAACCAGCTGCAGATCGCCCAGGGTTATGACCACAACTGGGTGCTGAACTCGCAGACGTCGGCCACCACCGGCCCGGACGGGCTCAACCTCGCCGCCCACGCCTGGGACCCGAGCAGCGGCCGTGAGCTCACCGTGTGGACGGATCAGCCCGGTGTCCAGGTGTACACGAGCAACTTCCTCAACGGAACCCTGATCGGCATCAGCGGTCACACCTACCGCCAGGGCGCGGGCTACACGTTCGAGACCCAGCACTTCCCGAACTCGCCCAACCAGCCCAACTTCCCATCCACGGAGCTGAAGGCGGGCCAGACCGTCACCTCCACGACCGTCTTCGCGTTCTCCTCGTAACATCGCCTCACCCGGTTCCCTGTCCGCCACTTCACGCCACGTCATGGCACGCAGGTGGCGGACGGGGATACCACAGCCCGTTCGGCCCATAGGATCGGAACGTGGCGACACAAGTAACACGTTCTCCGAGCCAGGGCCGGCTGCTGCTGCTTGACGGTCATTCGCTGGCCTATCGGGCATTCTTCGCGCTGCCGATCGAGAACTTCTCCACCACGACCGGGCAGCCGACCAACGCGGTCTACGGTTTCACCGCGATGCTGATCAACGTGCTACGCGACGAGAAGCCGACGCACGTCGCGGTGGCGTTCGACCGGGGCGAGCCGACGTTCAGGCACGAGCAGTACGTCGAGTACAAGGCCAACCGCCGGGAGACGCCCGAAGACTTCCGCAGCCAGCTCAGCCTGATCTTCGAGGTGCTCGACGCGCTCGGCATCAGGCGGCTTTCGGCGCCGGGCTACGAGGCCGATGACCTCATCGCCACGCTGGCCACGCAGGCGTCGGCGCAGGACATGGACGTGCTCATCGTCACCGGCGACCGCGACGTACTCCAGCTGGTCTCGGACAAGGTGACGGCGCTGATGACCAGGCGCGGCATCACCGAGATGACCCGCTTCACGCCGGCGACGGTGGCCGAGAAATACGGGCTCTCCCCGGCGCAGTACCCCGACTTCGCCGCGGTCCGCGGCGACCCGAGCGATAACCTGCCCGGCATCCCCGGGGTGGGGGAGAAGACCGCGACCAAGTGGATCGCGGAGTTCGGCTCGCTGCAGGCCCTGGTCGACCGGGTGGACGAGGTCAAGGGCAAGGCCGGCGACGCGCTGCGCGAGCACCTCGGCAACGTGCTGCGCAACCGCCAGCTCACCGCGCTGCTCACCGACCTGCCCGCCGAGACCGTCGGCGCTGTGCCCGGCGACCTGCTGCCGGTGGCCTGGGACCGGGAGAAGATCCACCAGCTCTTCGACACGCTTCAGTTCAAGGTGCTCCGCGAGCGCCTCTACCAGACCCTCCCGCACGGCCTCATCGGCGCGACCGGCTCCGACCCCGACGACCCGCTGGCCACCTCGGCCGCGGGCCGACCTGAAAAAGGGACGTTCGAGGTGGTGACCGAGCTGCTCGGGCCGGATCAGGTCGGGGCCTGGCTGACCGCCCATTCTTCGGCCGAACGAGCTGGCGTGTCAGTGGCCGGCACCTGGGGACGTGGCACCGGGAATGTGACCGCCCTGGCGATCGCGGCTCCGGACGGTCACGGCGCCCACATCGACCCGGTCGAGCTGACCGAGGCCGACGAGCGGGCGCTCGCCGCGTGGCTGGCCGACCCGGCGCACCCCAAGGTGCTGCACGACGCCAAGGGCCCGATGCACGCGTTCGCAGCC
>JBAUAY010000699.1:0-3260 GCA_049676235.1 Streptosporangiaceae bacterium | reverse complement strand
CCCCTAGGGCCTCGTCGCGGGCCCGCTGGGCTTCCTCGCGGAGCCGCCGGGCCTGCTCGTGCACCCGCCGGGCGGCCTCGGGGCCCCGCTGCGCGCGGGCATCCTCCTTGGCCTGCCTGACCTGCTCGCGGGCCTGCTCCTTGGCCTGCCTGGTCTGCTCGCGGACGTCGGCGGTCGCGTCCTTGCTCACCCGGCGCGACTCACGGGCCGCCCAGGTCAGCTCCTCGCGGAGGCTGCGCACGGTCTGCCTGACGTCTTCCCTGACCTCGCGGACGATGTCGCTGACCGACTCGGACAGTTCTTCCTCGAGCTCGTCAAGCTCGTCGCTCCGGCTGCGCAGTTCGTCCCGGCCTGCCTCGGTGATCCGGTAGACCTTCCGGCCGTCCACCTCGTCGTGAGTGACTAGGCCCTCTTCCTCCAGCCGAGCCAGCCGGGGATAGATCGTGCCTGGCGAGGGCGAGTACACGCCCATGAACCGGTCGCGCAGCAGCCGGATGACCTCATAGCCGTGCCGAGGCTCCTCGTCGAGGAGCCTCAGCAGATACAGCCGGAGGCTGCCATGGCGGAATACCGGACTCAACTGGCCTCGCCTTCCATCTCACTCTCATTATCAGGCTGTTCGCGCCCGGCGCGTCGCAGCAGTATGACTCGCCCGGACATGGTGGTCACGGACACGTGCCCAGAACCGGCGCCAAGGTTACCGCTAACGCTATGAGATGCCGGCGCCGAGGCTCGTTTAAGCTCGGGAAATTCACTCCGGACGTCACCGGAAAGGGAGTGCAGGTTCACCTGGGCGTCGGCCTCGGCCGGGAGCCTGAGCGTCACCTCGCCGGATACCGTGGTGACCTGCATCCCGCCCAGGGGGTCGAGGTCGATGTCCGCGGTCACGTCGCCGCTCACCACGTTCGCGTCGAGGCGTTCGAGCCAGCCGTCCGCCAGCGTCAGGTCACCGGATACCGTCCGGAAGTTGAGCCTGCCGTTGATCCCCTGCGCTTCGAGTGCCCCGGACACGGTGTTGGCGTCCACGTCGCCGGTGACACCGTCCAGTGTGATCCCGCCGGAGACGCTCTTCACCGAGGCCCGCGAGCTGATGCCGGACATGACGGCGGTCGCGCTGACCACGCCGACCTGCGTCGGGCACTTCCGGGGCACGGTCACCGTCACCGTGGCGGAGTGGCGCTGCGGCCGCAGCCACTTCAGCAGGCCCTCCCAGGTGAGGTTCTCGTGCGCGATGGTCAGGACGCCACCGTCGTAGGTCACGGTGAGCGGGTCGCCCTCCACGCTGGACACGTCGAGCGAGGGCTTTCCGTCGGTGGCGAGCACCGCCACCGACCCGGCGATGAGCCTGATCCGGAGGCCGGTCACGTCGTCGAACTCCAGGCTCGTCGGAGCCTCGATGGTCCACCGTGTCATCTCACCCGTTGGCATTCCACCCGTCCTTCCCGTAGCCCGGCCAGTACACCTAACGATATATCTCATTTTACCAAAGTCAAGATGTATCGCGAACGGGGAACCCCCTGGCGAGGGCGGGTGACAGGCGCGGGCCATAGGCGTAGGCGGCAGACGCGAGCGGGTGGCACCGGGGCGGTCACGCCGGGCCGTTCGGGAAATAGTCCTTCGTCTAATCCTCGTCGTCGTCGAGCCGGGCGAGCCAGCTGGCCAGCCGGTCCACCGCGACGTCGAAGCCAGGGTTGAGGTCCACGAAGTCGCGTAGCCGCTCGGAGAGCCAGGCCAGCGAGACCTGCTCGTCGCCCCGCCGGTCTGTGAGTTCCTCGATGCCGCGGTCGGTGAAGTACATCAGGCCCCCGAAAGAATCGCCGTCTCGATGATCTCCCGGTGGGTGGTGGCGTGCGTGGCCGCCGATCCGGCCGCGGGCGCGGAGCTGGTCGGCAGCGATATCACGCCGACCGCACGGTTCAGCACCCGCGGGAGCTTCAGCGCCATGGTCGGCCAGGCGCCCATGTTGGCCGGCTCCTCCTGCACCCAGGTGACGGTCTCGGCGTTGGGGTAGCGGGCGAGTTCGGCGCAGAGCTCGGAGACCGGCAGCGGGTACAGGCGCTCGACCCGGACGATGGCGGTGTCCGTGGCGTGGCCTGATTCGGCCGGCCCTGATTCAGCCAGCACGGCCTGACGCCGCGCCGCCAGGTCGTAGTACACCTTGCCGGCGCACAGCACCACCCGGCGGACCCCGGCGTCGTCGCCGCCCGCCGGGTCGCCGATCAGCGGCCGGAACGAGCCGGTGGTGAAGTCGCTGACCGGCGAGGCGGCCGCCTTCAGCCGCAGCATGGACTTCGGGGTGAACACGATCAGCGGCTTGTGCCGGCCGGACAGGCCCTGCCAGCGCAGCAGGTGGAAGTAATTGCCCGGAGTGGTCGGCATGGCCACGGTCATGTTGTCCTGCGCGCACAGCGACAAGAAGCGCTCCACGCGGGCCGAGGAGTGGTCGGGCCCCTGGCCGTCGTAGCCGTGCGGCAGCAGCAGCACCACGCCGGAGCGCTGGCCCCACTTCTGCTCACCGGAGCTGATGAACTCGTCGAGGATCGTCTGCGCGCCGTTGACGAAGTCGCCGAACTGGGCTTCCCAGCAGACCAGGGCCTCGGGGCGGGCGACGGAGTAGCCGTACTCGAAGCCCACCGCCGCGAACTCCGACAGCAGGGAGTCGTGCACGAAGAACTTCGCCGCACCGGAGTCGAGCTGCTTGAGCGGGGTGTACTCCGCGCCGGTGTGCCGGTCCACCAGCACCGCGTGCCGCTGTCCGAACGTGCCGCGCCTGCTGTCCTGGCCGACCAGCCGCACCGGGTGGCCGTCCAGGAGCAGCGCGCCGAACCCCAGCAGTTCGCCGGTCGCCCAGTCGACGGCGTCCTCGGTGATCATGGCGGCGCGCCGGTCGAGCAGGGGCTTGAGCCGCGGGTGCGGGGTGAAGGAAGCCGGCAGGTTGACCTGGGTGTCGATGATCCGCTTGACGACCTCGGGGCTCACCGCGGTCGGCACGGCCTCGTGGTTGACCGGGCGGTCTTCCGGCTCGGGCCTGAGCACGGTGCCGGGCTCGGCCGGGCGGTCCGCCGCGTCCCTGGTCTCGGTGAAGGCGCGCTCGAGATGCTGCTGGTAGTCGCGCAGCGCCGCCTCGGCCTCCTCCATGGTGATGTCGCCGCGGGCGATCAGCGACTCGGTGTACACCTTCCTGGTCGAGCGCTTGGCCTCCACCAGGTCGTACATGAGCGGCTGGGTGAACGACGGGTTGTCGGTCTCGTTGTGCCCCC
>JBAUAY010000698.1:0-6668 GCA_049676235.1 Streptosporangiaceae bacterium | reverse complement strand
GCCTTCAGCAGCACCGCCCCGGCCAGCGGCGGCAGCCGGAACGTGCCGGCCAGCGACCCGTCCTCCTCGAACCGCCACGTCAGCCGCCGCCGGACCCGCGCCGCCGCGTCATCGGCCCCGGTGACCTGCCGGTGCGCCCGGGCGAACCGCTCCAGCTGGTTCCCGGTCATCGGCCCGGCGATCTCCGCCAGACCCCGCTCGGTCCCCGGCGTGGCGATCCGGGTCAGCGCCCGCACCTTGGCATAGGACAGCCGGGCCGCCCCGAACTCAGCACGGATCACCGGCAGGTCCCGCAGCGCCCGCGCCACCCGGACATGCTCCCGGGCCGTCCCGGACGACATCTGGCACTTCCAGGACAGCCACGTCGCGCAGCTGCTCATCTCCCAGCTCGCCCAGCCGCGGCGCGCGTCGAAGTCCCCGAGCAGGATCAAGAACCGGCACGTCGCCGCGGTCAGGTGCCCGGCCAGCTCGCAGATCTGCGCCTCCAGCCGCTCCAGCGGCACCGGGGCCGGGGCGTCAAGGACAGGGATGGTATTGCCGGGGACACAGCCCGGCTCCTGTATATCGAACATGTATTTGACGGTAGCACTTGGGTCCGACAATTCTGAGAGACGCTTGGTCAGCTCCAGCGGACTCGGACGCTGGCTTGCCAGAGCGCGAGCACGCCGTCGTCTCCCGTGACGGTGACATCTGCCCGCCCGGCATCGAGGCGGTTCCACAGGTAGAGGTAGACGCTGGAGGCGGCGCCGCTCACCGTGCACCCGGCACCATCCGGCGCGTCACCGACGGCGCCGCGACGCGGCTGCAGGCGCCCCTCGTGCGCCTCGACGGACCAGGTGTCGCCCGTATCCGTGGCCACGACACGTAGCAGGCCACCGTCGGCGCCGGGGCCGGCGGCCGGCTGATACTTGCGCCGCCGGCCGAAGCCGGTGATCAGCTCGTCGATACCGTCGGCAGCGAACCCTGCCCAGTACTCAGGGATCTGGCCAGCTGCGCTCTCCGCGTCGGCCCGGTGGATCGCGGTCTCGTGGGCCTGCCGCCGTGCCCAGAAGGCCAGCGAGGACGGGGCGGGCATGAACGTGGCGCACTCCAGGGCAGGATCGGCCGCGGTCAGCGTCTCGACCAGCGCGACATGGCCCGCCCGGAACCAGTCGAGAAGGTCGGGGTCGGGCGCGCCGCCGCGCAGTATCTCCTCTTCCGGCGGCCCGTCCAGGACGTGATCAGGACATTCCGCAACGTGCCTGGTGGCCCAGCGGTGGATGTAGCCGGTATGCCTTAGCAGGTCCCGGACCTGCCAGGACGGGCACGGCGGGACGACCGCGTCAAGCCCGGCCCGTTCGGCCGCGTCGGCGAGCAAGTCGCCCTGGCGGCGCAGCGCGTCAATGTGCTCGGCGATCTCCATGGTCAGCTTTCGGCTCGCAGGATGTCCAGGGCGCGGGCCAAGTCAGGCGGGTAGTCGCTGGTGAAGGTGACCTCGCGGCCATCGGCGGGGTGCGCGAACGTCAGGCTGACCGCGTGCAGCCACTGGCGCGTCAGACCGAGCCTGGCGGCCAGCACCGGGTCGGCGCCGTAGAGCAGGTCGCCTACGCACGGGTGCCTCAGGGCGGCCATGTGCACCCGGATCTGGTGGGTCCGGCCGGTTTCCAGGTGTACCGAGACCAGGCTGGCGGCCCGGAAGGCTTCTAGCGTGTCGTAGTGGGTCACACTCGGGCGGCCGTCGCTGACCACCGCGAACCGGCCGTCGCCGGACGGGTGCCTGCCGATCGGCGCGTCCACCGTGCCGCGCAGCGGATCGGGGTGTCCCTGCACGAGCGCGTGGTAGCGCTTGTCCACGGTGCGCTCGCGGAAGGCCCGCTTGAGCGCGCTGTAGGCCCGTTCGCTCTTGGCCACCACCATGACGCCGGTGGTGTTCGCGTCCAGTCGGTGCACGACGCCCTGGCGTTCGGCGGCGCCGCTGGTCGCGACCGTGTGCCCGGCCGCGATCAGCCCGCCAGTGACGGTTGGCCCCGACCAGCCGGGGGTTGAGTGGGCGGCGACCCCGCGGGGCTTGTCCACCACTGCCACGTCGTCGTCTTCGTAAAGCACGACGAGGCCCTCGACCGCCCGCGGGGGCTCGGCCGGACGCGGCGGCGGCAGCGTGACCTGAAGCGGATCCCCGGCCAGCACGCGATCCGATTTCGACGCGGTCCGCCCGTCGACCAGCACCATGCCGTCACCGATCAGCTCCGCGGCCCGGGACCTGGACAACCCGAACATCCTGGCCAGCGCGGAATCGAGCCGCTCGCCGTCCAGGCCGTCGGGCACCGCGAGCTGGCGCTCGCCGGGCGCCGTCACCGGCCCACCGGGGAAGCGGGCTGGCCGGAATCCGCCTCGTCGGCAGCCTTGGTCCCGTCCAGCCGGATCCCGCGCAGCGCGAGCAGAACGACGAGCACGCCGGCGCAGACGATGGAGGAGTCGGCCAGGTTGAAGACCGGCCAGTGCGGTAGCTCGATCCAGTCGACCACGTGCCCCTGGAACAACCCCGGCGCGCGGAAGATCCGGTCGAGCAGGTTACCCGTGGCCCCGCCGAGCAGCAGGCCGAGCGTGATGGCCCAGCCGATGCTGCGCAGGTTTCTGGCCGTGCGCAGGATGTAGACGACCACCCCGAGGGCGATGGCGGTGAACACGATCGTCATCGACGTGCCGATGCTGAATGCGGCCCCCCCGTTGCGGGTCAGCGTGATCGTCAGCAGCCCGCCGAGCAGCCGGATCGGCGCATGGCCCGGCATCCTGGCCACCACGATGGCCTTGGAGACGACGTCGGCCACGATGACGAAGGCGGCCACCGCGAGCAGCAGCCCCACCCGGCGCGGCCGCGCGGGCGGGGCGGAGACCGGGCCGTTCAGCGGCGTTCCTGGCGCTGCTTGCCGGCTACGCACAGGGTCGCCGGCGGGAACGCCAGCAAGCGTGCCTTGCCGATCGGCTGGCCGCGGGATTCGCATACTCCATATATTCCCGCATCGATCCGGTCCTGGGCACGCTCACCCTGCTCCTCTCCGGGCCGCGCCAGAAGCCCGGCAGCGTCAGGCTGCGGAGCTGCGGACATAAGCGGCCTGGAGTTCATATGAGAAAGCCTATCCGGGCTTCAGCTACTCTGGGCCGGTGCCGGGATTCCAGCCGCTCCCCGCGCAGGTCGACCTGCCCGCGCTTGAGCAAGAGGTACTCGCCCGCTGGCAGGACGCGGGGATCTTCGAGCGGTCACTGAAGCAGACGGCGGGCGGGCCCGCCTGGATCTTCTACGAGGGACCGCCCACCGCCAACGGGATGCCCGGCGCCCACCACGTGGAGGCGCGCACCTTCAAGGACCTGTTCCCCAGGTTCAAGACCATGCAGGGGTTTCATGTCCCGCGCAAGGGCGGCTGGGACTGCCACGGGCTGCCGGTCGAGGTCGCGGTGGAGAAGGAACTCGGCCTGACCGGCAAGCGGGACATCGAGGCGTACGGGGTCGCCGAGTTCAACGCGCGCTGCCGCGAGTCGGTGCTCAGGTACGTCGGCGCGTGGCTGGAGATGTCGCGGCGGATGGGTTACTGGGCCGACAATGACGACGCCTACCGCACCATGGACCCGAGCTACATCGAGTCGGTCTGGTGGTCGCTCAAGAACATCTACGAGCAGGGGCTGCTGGTCCGCGACCACCGGATCAGCCCCTACTGCCCGCGCTGCGGTACCCCGCTGTCCGACCACGAGATGGGCCAGGAGGACGTCTACCAGACGGTGTCTGACCCGGCCGTCACGGTCAGGTTCCGGCTGCGCACGCTGCCCGAGGGGGCGCCGCGCCAGCTCGAGGGCGCTGACCTGCTCGTTTGGACGACCACCCCGTGGACGCTGGTCTCCAACACCGCGGTGGCGGTGCACCCGGACGCCGCCTACGTGGTGGCGCGCCGATCCGCCGATGGCGACCGGGTGGTGGTCGCCGACAACCTATTCGCCCGGGTGCTCGGCGATGGCTGGCACGTCGCCGCCCGGTTCAGCGGGCAGGCACTGGTCGGGGCGAGTTACCAGCCTCCGTTCGGCATCATAAAAATCCCTGACGCTCATATCGTGGTTCCGGGGTCATTCGTGACTACGGAGGATGGCACCGGGCTCGTCCACCTGGCGCCGGCGTTCGGCGCAGATGACATGGAGGCGTCACGCGCGTACGGGCTGCCCGTGGTCAACCCGATCCGGCCCGACGGGCACTTCGAAGACGACGTGCCGCTGGTCGGCGGGATGTTCTTCAAAGACGCCGACCGGCGGCTGATCGCCGATCTGTCCGACCGCGGCCTGCTGTTCCGGTCCGAGCGACACATGCACAGCTATCCGCACTGCTGGCGGTGCGGCACCTTGCTGCTCTACTACGCGGTGCCCTCGTGGTTCATCAAGACCACCGCGATCAAGGACAAGCTGCTGGCCGAGAACGAGCGGACGAACTGGTACCCGGCGACCGTCAAACACGGGCGCTACGGCGAGTGGCTGCGGAAGAACGTGGACTGGGCGCTGTCCCGGACCAGGTACTGGGGCACGCCGCTACCACTGTGGGTGTGCTCGGAGTCCCATCTGACCTGCGTCGGCTCGTTGGCCGAACTGTCCGAGCTGGCCGGGCGGGACCTGGCTGGGCTCGACCCGCACCGGCCGTTCGTGGACGAGATCACGTTCTCCTGCCCCTCGTGCGACGGGCTCGCGCGGCGGGTACCCGAGGTGATCGACGTCTGGTACGACTCGGGCGCGATGCCGTTCGCGCAGCACGGCGCGCCGCTGCGCAACATGGAGGAGTTCTTCGCGTCGTACCCGGCGCAGTTCATCTGCGAGGCGCTGGACCAGACCCGGGGCTGGTTCTACTCGCTGATGGCCGTGGGGACGATGGTGTTCGGCCGTTCGGCGTACGAGAACGTCGTGTGCGTAGGGCTGCTCGTGGACGAGACCGGCCGCAAGATGAGCAAGCACCTAGGCAACGTGCTCGAGCCGCTGCCACTGATGGACGCGCACGGCGCCGACGCGCTGCGCTGGTTCTTCGCGGCCTCCGGCTCGCCGTGGGGCGCGCGGCGGGTGGGACACGACATACTCGCCGAGATCGTCAGGAAGGTCCTTCTCACCTACTGGAACACGGCGTCGTTCCTGGTCCTGTACGCGAACGCGGGCGGCTGGACGGCCGCGGACCTCTCCTTTTCGCCGCCCGTCGCGGACCGGCCGCTGATCGACCGGTGGATGCTCAGCGAGCTGCACGCGGTGGTCCGGGACGTCACGGCGTCGCTTGAGGCCTTTGACACGGCGGCCGCCGGGCGACGGCTCACGACGCTCATCGACGATCTGTCCAACTGGTATGTGCGCCGGTCCCGGCGGAGGTTCTGGGCCGGACCAGGTTCCGCGGCGGGTGCTTCGGCGTTCGCCACGCTGTACGAGTGCGTGACCACGCTGACGCTGCTGATGGCGCCCTTCGTGCCGTTCGTGACGGACTACCTCTGGGGCGTGCTGCGGCCCGCCGCGGCGGCGGAGTCCGTGCACCTGGCGTCGTGGCCCGCCGCGGATCTCGCGCTGATCGACGTGGAGCTTTCCGCGCAGATGGCACTGGCCCGGCGGCTGGTCGAGCTGGGGCGGTCGGCCCGGTCGGGGGCTTCGGTCCGCACCAGGCAGCCGCTGCGCCGGGCGCTAATCGGGGCGGCTGGCTTCGAGGCGCTGCCGGCCGAGCTGCGATCGCTGGTCGCCGCAGAACTCAACGTGGACGAACTTTCCGCCCTGGGGCTGGCCGCCGGGGAGCTTGTCGACTACGCGGTCAAGCCGAACTTTCGCAACCTCGGCCGGCGGTTCCGGGCGAGGACGCCCATGGTGGCCGCCGCCATCACCGCCGCCCCGGCCGCGGACATCGCCACCGCGGTGCTGGCCGGCGGCACGGCACCAGTGACGGTCGAGGGACTTTCCGAGGAGGCCGTCCTGGTCGGCGCCGACGATGTGATCGTGACCCAGACGCCCCGGGCGGGCTGGGCGGTGGCCACCGACGCGGGCGAAACCGTAGCGATCGACACCACCGTCACCCCCGAACTACGGCGCGAGGGGCTTGCACGCGAGGTCATCAGGCTCGTCCAAGAGGCCAGGAAGACCGGCGGCCTCGATATCACCGACCGGATAGCGTTGCGCTGGTCGGCGAGCGACCCGGACCTGGCCGCGGCCCTGACCGAGCACGCTTCGCTGATCGCCGGCGAGGTGCTAGCCACCGAGTACGGGCCTGAGGTAGCGACCGGTAGCGCGCCTGAGCACGCGGATACCGAAATTGGCCTGCGGTTCTGGCTCAAGCGCGCCTAGGGCGCGGTTACTCGGGAGCCTTCTCCGGCTGGTCCGGCAGGCAGGCGCGGCAGGGGGTGCAGCCGGCTTCCATGGCCGCGCCGAGGGTCACCTTCTCCAGGTCGTTCTCACCCATGAAGCGGATGAGGATGCACTGGGCGTTGTGATACCTGGGGACGCCGGGGACCACGGTTACTTCCAGGCTGGGGTCGGGACCGGCGGGTTCGGGCTCGGCGGGGGGCTTGGCCTGCCCGGGTTGTTCGGCCTGGTTGGCTGGCTCAGGCTGGTTGGCTGGCTCGGCCTGGTTGGCTGGCTCAGGCTGGTTGGCTGGCTCGGCCTGGTTGGCTGGCTCAGGCTGGTTCGCTGGCTCGGGC
>JBAUAY010000697.1:0-17854 GCA_049676235.1 Streptosporangiaceae bacterium | reverse complement strand
CGTGAGCGCCGCGCGGAACGCGGTGCCGAGCCCGGCCACGTCCGGCTCGACGCGCAGGCCCGCGTCGCCCAGACGCCCGGTCAGGTGGGCCGCGCACAGGTGCTCCTCGTGCGCGAGCTCGGGATGCGCGTGCACGAACGCAACAGTGTCGGCGATCGCGGCCCGCTGCGCCACGACGGCGGCGATAATCACCGAGTCGGCAATAGGCATGCGCAAACCCTACGCGAACCGCAAGGACGTGGCTCAGCGCAGTCCGAGCGCGGCGCTCACTGCGGCGCGGGGACCCTGTCCCGCCAGCGCGTCGACGTGGATGACAAGACCGTTGTCGATCGTCAGCAGGACGAGCGCCAGCACTCGACGATCGCGCATGGCGACGATGCCGATCCGGTCACCGACGGGCAGGTGCAACAGCGCAGGGGAGGCCGGCGGGCCGAGGTAGCGCATTATTCCCGGGGCGACCTCGGCGGCGCCGGTCAGCACGGCGGGAACGACGTCGCTGGCACCGTCGACAGCCGGATCGAGCAACGTCAGCAAACCTTCCAGGTCACCGCCCGTGCAGGCCTCGATGAATCGCTCGCTGACCTGCCGGTGCAGCGCGGAGTCCACGGGGAACCGGCCGGTCGCCGATTCGGCCTGCACCCTCCGGCGGGCCCTGCTGGCCAGCTGACGGCACGACTCCGGGCTGCGCCCGACGACGATCGCGACTTCCTCGAACGAGTACTGAAACACGTCGTGCAGGACGAACGAGGTCCGCTCCGCCGGACTCAGGCGTTCGAGGAGGGCATGCAGCGCGATGGTTACGTTGTCGACGAGTGTGACCCGACTTGACGGATCGAGTGCGTGCGGGTCGAAGGGGTCACCGGCGAGATCCAGCGCATCGGTGGGACGCCGCCGTTGCGTGCGGAGTCTGTCGAGACACAGCCTGCTGGTGACGACCACCAGCCACCCCTCGGGATCGTCGATGTCGGCGATGTTCGTGCGGGCCAGGCGGGTGAACGCTTCCTGCACCACGTCCTCGGCGTCGGGAAAGTTCAGCAGCATGCGAAAGGCGAGGTCGAGCATCCGTCGGCGGTGCGCCTCCCACAGCGCGGTGAACACCGGATCGTCGGCGCCGGATGTGGCGTGGTCAGGTCGTTCCATCGCTGTTCTCATCGTGGTAGCTGGCGGATGAAGGCTGTGGCGGGAACTTACGACTTCTTGCGGATGCCTTCCTGCCAGATCAATTTCAGCATTGACGGCCTGGCGCTCAGCGTCGCCACGGCGATAGTCGAGCGGACGTAGGTGTCGCTGAGTGCTTGGTGCAACAGGCAATCGGCCAGGTCGATCCGGGCGGTGAACCGATGTCCGATATGGTCGATTGCGACGCCGTACGCCGAAACGGCCCGCGCCTCGAACAGTCCCGAAGGACGCACGATCGTCCAGGCGAGGTCGCTGTCGGACACGATCGCTTCCATCCGGCGCATGTCGTCATAGACAGTCCTGCCGAGCTTGTTGACGACGTAGGGCTGCATGATCTTCTCGAAGATGAAGCCGCCGAGCGGCTCGGGATGCGGGCCCACCGCACTGGAGCTGACGCACGCGAGCCGCTTGATGCCAGCGGTATGCATGCCGGCCGTGATGTTGGCGACGCCGTGCGAGTAGACGCTGATCGGGGTCTTGGCGAAGGGCGCGCCCAGGGTGGACAGCACGGCGTTGGTCCCGTCGATGGCCGCAGCAACGGCGGCCGCGTCGTGGACATCCCCGGCGGCAAGCTTGAGGCGCCGATGCTCGATCGGGAAGGCGTCAGGGCGGCGGGTGAAGGCGACCACGTCGTGGTCCTCATCGAGCGCCAGTTGGGTGAGGAGTCGCCCGGTCGGGCCATTAGCACCGAACACTGCCAGCTTCATGAGTTCGTCCTTTCGACGAGCCTCCCGGACATGCGTCCGAGGTGGCTACATCAACAAGGACTCCACCATCGTCAGGAGTGTGACGTCGCTCCGAGAAGCCTCCGCCCCGGTTCTGTCCGGATGAGGTTCAGTCGGGCAACTCGATCGGCCCGATGTCGGTGAACACGTCCCCGGGCCCGGGGTTGTCGGGGTGGGTTCGGCCGCCTAGGTGATGCGTGATCCCCCAGACTGCGTTCAGTGAAGTCTGGACGGCGCCCTCGGCCCATGCGGGTGTCCAGGAGACGTCGTCTCCGGCGATGAATATGCCCTGCTGTTCCGGTGGCATGTGATCTTGCATGAAGTGGGCGTACATTCGCTGGTTGTACCGGTAGTGCCCGGGCAGCGCCCCCTTGAACGCCCCCAGGAAGTGCCGGTCGGCTTCCCAGGACACCGTGATCGGGTCGCCGACGATGTGGCTGGCGATGTCGACATCGGGATAGATCTTGCTCAGGGCCTTGAGCGCGAGCCGGACCCGGCGGTCGGGCGGCTCGGGCAGCATCTTCATCGCGTCGCTCATCCAGGAGTAGGTCAGGCAGATCACGCCGGGCTGGTTGTCACCGTTATCGAACAGGTAGGTGCCGCGGGTCAGCCGGTCGGTCAGCGTCATGCTCATGACGTCGTGGCCAGTGCGCGGGTCCGTGTCCTTCCAGAACGGCCGGTCGACCATCACGAAGGTCTTGGAGGACTGCATGTAGCGCGTCCGGTCTAGGGCCGCCCATATCTTCTCGGAGAACAGGGACTCCTCGCATTCGATCTGCGTGGTGAGCAGCCAGCCCTGGCAGGTCACCAGCACCGCCGCATACCGGCGGGTGTCACCCCAGGCGTCAGTGACCGCGAGCCGGCCATCGCCCTCGCGCACGATCTGCGCGACGCCGGCCCTGGGCGCGCCGGAGTGCAGCGAGGCCAGCGAGGTCCCGGCCGGCCAGTGGGTAAGCCGGGGAGCACGATGGCGCCAGATCCCGCGGGGAATCTGCTCGGCGCCGCCGACCACCAGGTGCTGGTTCTCGTCGCAGCCGGTCATCACGACCCGGAAGATCTCCAGCATGGAGTTCGGATAGTCCGAGTCCCAGCCGCCGGTGCCGAACCCGACATGGCCGAAGACCTCGCGGTGCTGAAACGACAGCGAGGAGAACGCCTTCGAGCTCGCCACGAAGTCGTAGAACGTGCGGTCGTCCCAGCGGGGCACCAGGTCGTTCCACAACGACTTCAGCGTCCTGACGTCGCGCGCCCGGATCGCGTCCTGGATGGGGGTGAAGCGCACTTCCTCCAGAGCCTGCGCCCATGCCTCAGCGACCTCGGTGAACAGCGGGGGAAGGTCGTCCAGCGTACGCGCGTAATGCGTGACGCCCTCAAGATCGATGACCGTGCTGCCGGCCGCCTCGGTCAGCGGGTTGGGGAACGGCTGGGTCTGCAGGCCCAGCATGTCGACATAGTGGTAGAACGACGTAGACGACACCGGGAAGCGCATCCCGCCCAGTTCGGCGACCACGCCCTCGGTTCCCTCGAACGCCTGCGAACGCAACCGCCCGCCCATCCGCGAGGCCTCGTAGACCACCGGCTTGACACCGAGCCTCATCAGCTCGTACGCAGCGACCAGCCCGGACATGCCAGCGCCGACGACAGCGACCTCTTCGCCATGGCGTCCGGCCGGGATCGACCCCAGGCCGGCCGGATGCGAGACCCAGTCGTCGAAGGCGAAGGGGAAGTCCGGGCCGAAGACCGTGACCGGGCTTTCCTCGCCACGGGACCCATCGTGGCCACGTTCGTTCACCATTAGAGCGCCTAACGCTGGCGGTAGATGCCTGCTAGCGCGAGGATACGCAGGACGGCGCCATAGATTCAATGCAGGTGCGGGCGCCACGCTCAAGGCCGTCACCGCCAGCTTCCCGGCTGAGCCCCTCACCGGCCTGCTTGGCGCTGCTTGGCGATCTCGGTGAGCCGGTCCCAGGCCGGCGACGACACGCCGACCGACGTGATCACCAGCTGGGCGATGGCCGGGTCCTGGACCGGCCGCGGTTTATCCTCGAACGTGCCGTACCGGCTGACCATCCACCGTTCGCTACGATCGGCCAGCGCGGGCAGGCGCGGGTCGTCCGGGGACCAGTCGAACGCGACGTCGTACTCAAGGTAGAGAGCGCCGAATTCCGGATCGCCGATCGCGTCGCGCTTGTCGGCGATCCAGATGGCCGCCTCGTTCGGCGAGACCGACTGCAGCAAGATCCAGATATCGCGCTCCATCTGCACCGTGCGCTGGCTCACGCCGAGCTCGTGCAGCCGGTCGAGGTAGTCGGCGACCTCCACCGAGACGAAGAGCTGGTCGCCTGCGCTGAGCTGGGCGATCCGCTTGCGGGTGCGGACGATTTCGGTGGCTCGTTCGGCCAGGTTACGGTCGATCTCGGCGATCGCCGCGGCGAACCGGTCTGGGTCGGCGGCGAGCAGCTCGTTGATGCGGGCCAGCGGCACGCCGGCCTCAGCCAGCGTTTTGACCTTGACCAGGTCGATGGCGTCTTGCGCGCTGTAGCGCCGGTAGCCCGATGAGTCGCGCGGCGGCTCCGCGAGCAGGCCGCGCTGGTGGTAGTGGCGGACGGCCTTGACCGTCACGCCTGCGTAGTCGGCAAGCTGCCCGATGGTGATCATGTACTCCGGCCTCCTATCGGCCGGCTCGGCGCCCCAGACGCTCATCATGTCACCCGGGGACCGCGGCCGAACACGGCCCGCGCCCACAGGTAGCCGGCCAGCGCGATCGCCGCGGACCAGGCCAGTGCCAGGTAGGCGGTGTTGCCCACCGGCGTACCGGTCAGCAGCGCGCGCAGGCACTCCACCACCGGGGTGAACGGCTGGTGCTCGGCGAACCAGCGCACGCCGGCCGGCATCAAGGCGGCGGGCACGAACGCGCTGGACAGGAACGGCAGCAGGAACTGGATCGGCAGGGTCGAGCCGTTCGCGCCGGCGACGGTCTTGGCGACCAGGCCGAGGGCAGCCGACAGCCAGGCCAGCGCGAAGGAGAACGCCGCGACGAGGCCGGCCGCGGCGAACCAGTCCGCGACCGAGGCCTGCGGCCGGAAACCGGCCAGCAGTGCCACCGCGGTGACGACGGTGGTGTTGACGAGCGTGCGCAGGACACTGCCGCCGACATGCCCGGCCAGCACCGCGCCGCGGGTGACCGGCATGGTGCGGAGCCGCTCGATGATGCCCCCGGTCATGTCGATGTTCACGTTGATCGCCGTGGGCCCCGATCCCGCCGCCACCGTCACCACCAAGATGCCGGGCACGAGGAAGTCGATGTACGGTGCGCCCCGCGCCGCGTCACCGAGCCCGTGACCGATCGGCCCGCCGAGGATGTAGGCGAACAACAGCAGCAGCACGACCGGCACCAGGATCGAGCCGACAAGCAACAAGGGAAACCGGAGGGTGTGCTTGAGCTCGCGCCTCAGCATCGTGGTGGAGTCCTGGGCGGCGATCGTCAGCGTGGTCACTGGGTCTGCTCCTGGGAAGGGTCGCCGGTCAGGGCGAAGAACACGTCGTCGAGGTCCGGGGTGTGAATGGACAAATCCTCCACGGCTATACCGTCGCCGAGGCGAGCGAGCACGTCGCGGAGCGAAGCGATGCCGCCGTCGTTCGGTATCCGCAGCGCCAGTTCCTCGTCGTCGCGCGTGCCCTCGGGCAACGCCAGGGCGGCCGCCTCCAGCGCGCTGGCGTCAGTGAAGCGCAGCCGGATGTGCGCGCCGGGGATACGCCGTTTGAGCTCTTCCGGTGTGCCCTCGGCGACGATACGGCCCCGGTCCAGTACGGCGATGCGGTCGGCGAGCTGGTCGGCTTCTTCTAGGTACTGCGTGGTCAGCAAGATGGTGACGCCGTCGGCGACGAGGTCGCGGATGAGCTGCCGCATGGTGTGGCGGCTGCGCGGGTCCAGGCCGGTGGTGGGCTCGTCGAGGAAGATCAGCTGTGGCCGCCCCATCAGGGTCATCGCGATGTCCAGGCGGCGGATCATGCCGCCGGAGTAGGTGGCCGGGGTCCGCCTCGCCGCCTCGAGGAGGTCGAAGCGCTCCAGCAGGCTGGCCGCCCGCGCCCGTCGGTCGGCCGCAGGCAGATGCAGCAGGCGCCCCATCAGCAGCAGGTTCTCCTCGCCGGTAAGCAGGTTGTCGACGGCGGAGAACTGCCCGGTGACCCCGATCACGGTGCGCACCGCGTCGGCCTCGCCGCGCAGGTCGTGCCCCATGACGTGGGCCGAGCCGGCGTCCGCCGGGATCAGGGTGGACAGGATCTGCACGGTCGTGGTCTTGCCCGCGCCGTTCGGCCCGAGCAGGGCGAAGACCTCGCCCTCGCCGATGGACAGGTCGACGCCGTCCAGGACGACTTTCTCCCCGTATGTCTTACGCAGGCCGTCCGCGGAAACCGCGGCGCGGCTCGCCTGCTTGGTCAGTGCGTTCATGCCACCCATGCTCGAACCCTGACCCAAGGTCAAGGTCAAGTCCTGGTCGCGACTTTTCGACGACCGGGCATGCGAGAAGGCGTTAACACCCTTATTCGCGTCTCAGTGCTGGCGGTGCGGCGGGCTCATACTCAAGGAGCGCACGGCGCATCTCGTCGAGGTCGTCGGTGACGACGACGTACAAGCCTGGACGGGTGGCGCCGTGGTGGCGTACGGCGACGATCGAGATGCCGTCCCATGTCCGTTGCGTACCGAATTCATAGTCGGGGAACTCGGCCGCCAGCCCGCCTAGCTCCGCGGGTACGCCGGTCACGCGAACCACTGGGCGCCGTCCGTGGTTGCCGTCATGCTGTCTCTTCCCGCCGCTGCGGTTTAGGTCTTCTGTACGGCCGAACGGGATGTCGTTCCCGTATCACGTTAGGTACTTCTCGCGTGTGCACATGCGCTGGCTGGGGCGGTTTCTAACCTAAAGTACGAAACTGTACTTTTGGGCTATCTCGACTACTGTAGGCCCCGTGACCGATACCCGGCAAGGGGGAACGCTCGCCCGGACGCACGAGGGGAAGCCGGGTCTTCCCCGCGGCCGGAGCCGCCTGCCGCTGTTGGTCGTCCGTGCGTCGCAGCGGGAACGGCTGCTGCGGTCGGTGATCGCCGCGGTCGCTGGATCTGGCTATCCGGCCGTCACTGTCGCCGACATCGTCCGGCGGGCCAGGGTATCCCGGGCGGCCTTCTACGCTCACTTCGCGGACAAGCAGGACTGCTTCCTGGCCGCGACGGGCGAGGGCAGGCAGCTCATGATCACTCGCATGGTCGCCGCGACGCGCGCGCTGCCCGCCGGGGCGGGCGACGAGGAGGTACTCCGGGCCGCGTGCCGGGCGTACCTCGGGTTCCTCGCCGACGAACCGGCTTTCGCCCGGGTCTTCTTCATTTACATGCCGGCCGCGGGTCCGCGCGCGGTAGATCGGCTCGATGCCGCGTCTCGCCTGTTCGCCGACCTGAACTCCAGATGGCACCAGCGCGCACGAGAGCGCCACGCGGAATGGCCGGCCGTTCCCGACGAGGCGTACCTCGCTCTCGCCGGGGCCACCCTTGAGCTGGTGCGGTCGATGGTCCGCACGGGCCGGACGGACGCCCTGCCGGACCTTGAGGAGACGCTCGTGTCGCTGCATCTCGCGGTCCTGGCGGCCCGCCCCTGGCCGGCGGGAGCCGGAACGTCGGCGTGAGGTTATCCTCGCCGTCATGCCGACCTTGGTTGTTGTAGGCGGAGGGCCGAAGGGAATCGCGATCGCCGCCAAGGCGCGCGCTGTGGCCGCCGCTGGCCTGCCTGCCCCGCAAGTAGTACTCGTCGAGCGAGGCGCCGTGGCCGGGAATTGGAGCGGGCGGCAAGGGTACACCAGCGGCCTGTTGCCTTTGGGTACCCCTGCGGAGAAGGATGTCGGCTTTCCGTACGCCGACAGCTGGGGGTCGGCCTCGCCCGCGGTCACCGCGGCGATGGCGGGCTTCAGCTGGCAGCGGCACCTGATGGCACACGGCGCCTATGCCGACTGGGTCGATCGCGGCCGGTTGCGTCCCACGCATCGGCAGTGGAGCCGCTACCTGCGTGAAGTCGCCGAGAAGGTGGCGGCTGAAGTCGTCGTCGGCGAGGTCGTCGGCGTGGAGGCCGTCGGCGGGCGATGGCGGCTGGCGCTGGAGCAGGCAGAGGCGGTCTGGGCAGACGGCGTGGTGTTCACCGGTGCGGGCCCGCCGATCGGCGTCCCGGGCCAGCCGCAACAGCACCCGCGGGTGTTCGACGGGCGCAGTTACTGGCTAGCCGGACGGGCGAGCCAAACTCGGGTCGCCCAGAGCGTATGCGTAATCGGCAACGGCGAGACGGCGGCATCGATCGTAATCAACCTGCTGGCTAAGTCGCACAAGCGCTCGACGGTCGACGTAGTGACCAGTCGCGGGGTCCTTTATTCGCGGGGCGAGAGCTATGAGGAGAACCGCTTTTACTCCGATCCCGGCGACTGGCCACAGTTGGCCGAGGCGCACCGGCGCGAATTCCTCGAGCGCACCGACCGCGGCGTCTTCTCGCCGCAGGCCGAGGCGATCCTCAACGCCTCGCACGGCTTGCGTACGCTCGCCGGGCGTGCCGTGCAGATCGAAGCTGGCCAGCAGCAGGTTGTCGTCACCATCGAGTACGGCCGCGAACGCGAGCGGGTCGCTTATGACCTGGTTGTCGTCGCGATCGGCTTCCAGGCGCGCTGGTTTGAGGGGTTGCTCGGCGGCCAGGCGCGCGGCCGGCTCGACAGCGCGCTGGCGGGGGCCGAGCTCGAACGGCGGATCGACGTCGACCTGTCGGTCGCTGGCCTGAGCCCTCCGCTGCACCTGCCCATGGTTGCTGGGCTCGCCCAGGGACCGGGCTTCCCCAATCTCAGCTGCCTTGGCCTGCTGAGCGACCGCATCCTGCGCCGCTACGTCCCGCTGGATGAGCCGGCCCCCATGACGCCCCCCATGACGGCAGAGAGGAGGGAACGTGTCTGAGACGCCCGGCGAGGTTTGGGAGTCCGACGACTGCGTCCGCCGAACGATGGTCATGCCGACCGAACTGGCCGAGCAGCTCGCTGCCCAGGCCCAGCGGCGTGGCCTGTCGGTCAGCGACCTGCTGGCCGAATACGCTCGGCAAGGCCTGGCCCGCGACGGAGCCGACAGCTGATCGCCGGACCGGGGTTGGCCGACTACCCGTCCGTTCGGCGTTTCGGCGGAGCCGTTACCGGCGGGGCCACCTCGCGGGCCCTTTCCAGGCCGTCGAGGATCAGGTCGAGCCCGAACTCGAACTCGTCTCCGTAGTCATACCCGGGCTGCAGGACGTGCTCGACGGTCAGCTCGGTGAAGTGGGGGTACTCGCCGGGGGTGAACCGCGCCATGATCATCCGCGCCAGGTCGGCTGTCTCCTCCCCGGCGTCGAACGGCAGGCTCGCCTGCTGCAGCGCGAACCCGTAGATGTAACTGTCCAGGACGGAGAACGCGTGCGCGGCCAGCGCGATCGGGAAGCCGGCTCCCCGGAGGCTTCCGATCACGGCGTCGTGGTGGCGCAGCGTGGCGGGACCGGGTGAGCTCCGCGACTCCATCAGGCCGATCGCCCAGCGGTGGCGGATGAGGACCTGGCGGGCGCTGACCGCCCGCTGGCGCATGGCCGTCTTCCAGCCGGCTTCGGCCGACGGCAGGCCGATCTCGCTGAACACGTAGTCGATCATGCCGTCGAGGAGGTCGCCCTTGCTGGCCACGTGGTTGTACAGCGACATCGCCTCGACCCCGAGGACCTCGCCGAGCTTGCGCATGCTGAGCGAGGAGATGCCGCTCTCGTCGGCGAAGGCTATAGCCGTACGCAGCACCCGTTCCCGGCTCAGCGGGGTCCGGGGCTGTGTCGTGGACTTGGCCAGCGGCACCATGGCGTTCGCTCCCATCGCGGGCTTGACAAGACTTACATCGTAAGCCTACTCTCAACTTACGGCGTAAGCCAACGACGCCATAAAATCATTGGAGTCATCGTGTCGATGTCCGCCCCGCATCCCTTGCCGACAGCAACGTCCGAACGGTCGGCGGAGCCGGCGCCCGACACCGCCGGTGCCGAGACGATGAAGGCGATCGTCCAGGACGAATACGGCACCGCACCCGAAGAAGTCCTCCGGCTCGCCGAGATCGCCAGGCCCGAGATCGCAGCCAACGAGATCCTCGTGCGGGTGCATGCCGCCAGCGTGGACCGGGGCACGTGGCATCTGATGGCAGGCCTGCCGTATCCGATACGCCTGGCGGTCTTCGGGTTCCGCAGGCCCAAGGTCTCCAACCCGGGCCGCAGCCTGGCCGGGACGGTCGAGCGTGCAGGCCAGGAAGTCACCGAGTTCAAGCCGGGCGACGAGGTCTACGGCACCTGCGACGGCTCCTTGGCCCCTTACGCTCGCGCCCGGGCCAGCAGGCTCGCACCCAAGCCCGCGAGCCTCTCCTTCGAGCAGGCGGCGGCCGTCCCCGTCTCCGCGCTCACCGCCCTGCAGGCCGTGCGCGACCAGGCGCGGGTGGAGCCCGGGCAGAAAGTGCTGATCATCGGCGCTTCGGGAGGCGTGGGTACCTTCGCCGTCCAGATCGCCAAGGCCTTCGGAGCCGAAGTCACCGGCGTGTGCAGCACCGCCAAGACGGACCTGGTCCGCTCCATCGGCGCCGACCACGTGATCGACTACACCCGCGAAGACTTCGCTGACGGGCAGCTTCGGTACGACGTAATCCTCGACATCGGAGGCAACCGGCGGCTGTCTCACCTCCGCCGGGCCCTCACCCCTCGCGGCAGGCTCGTCATCGTCGGCGGCGAGAACGGTGGGCGGTGGCTCGGCGGTAGCCACCGCCAACTCCGCGCCCTCCTGCTCTCCCCGCTGGTGAGCCAGAAGCTCGGCACGTTCATCGCGTCGGAGAACGCCGAGGACCTGAGGGTCCTCCGGGATCTCATCGAGTCCGGAAAGATCGCACCCGTCATCGACCGGACCTACCCGCTCAGCCAGACCCCGGCCGCCATCCGCCACGTCCAGGAAGGCCGCGCCCGCGGCAAGGTCGTCGTCTCCATCTAAAGGGCCCTAGATGGCCAAGTCTCCTGCTGGCCCGCGGGGCTACACGTCGATCTCTTGTACGCGGAGTCCCGCTACGCACTCCGCGCTTCCGCAGGTCCGGCCCGAACCCAGGCGTGGCCGGCCGCACCGGCAGGTCGGCCGCAAGCGGGCCAGCCAGGCGGCATACGCCAGTAGCTCGGCTATGCCGCCAGGGCCCGGAACGGAGACGACGGGCCGGATCCGGCCGCCGGGCAGCGCCAGCCATTCCCGCGGCCTATCTGCTGCGGGATCGTCAGGCACTGATCCCATGACCCCATTTTCCTCTATTCCTGAACCTCTCCGTCTCCTGGCCTGAGCGGGTCCCACGCGATCGAGTTACGGGCGTTGTGCATTCCGGACGGTGCGCACCACGCGCGCATGCTCCCGTATGGTCTGGGTGCCGTCCGAGCCGGGCTGGCGGCCGAATCCGCAGTACATCGCCACGCCGAAGTCGGAGAGGTAGCGCGATGCCGTGTCGTGCCTGCGCTGCAGCCCGGCGACCCCGTCGATAGGCAGCACGATGCCCAGGAAGACCCGCGCGTCGCCAGGCTCCAGGTCAACCAGCGGGCGGAAGAAGCGGCGATCCTCGCTGCGCAGGTACCGGGGCCCGGCCAGGTGCAGCCAGTCCACGGCGCGTCCGGAGTTCGCGACCGCGAAGTTCCCCATCCGCACCAGCAGCCCCATGTCGCGCGCCTCGTACATCGGCCATTCCGGGAATGTCCCATAGCACAGGTGGTATCCGACCAGGACCTCCTCCGGGATCAGCCGTGTCAGCCGGGTGACCGGCCCGGCGAACCGCTCCCACGCACCTTCGCCAGTCCACGCGAGCACCCCCTCCAGATCCTGCGTCTCGTACGCGAGGTCCCACTGGATCGCGAGGTCTGCGGGCGGGATGGCCGCGGTCAGCCGGACGAGCTCACGGGTCACCAGATCCTCAAACGCCCGCTCCGCGACCGGGTAGTCGGCGGCGAAGTCGGCCTTGAACCCGTTCAGGGCGCTGGACGGGAACGGGAGCCCGACCTGGAACCGCAGATGCGCGGGGATCACCCCTTCCTCGCGCAGCGCGCTGAACACCCGGTATCCGGCGATCGCATCATCGATGCGCGGCCAGGAATCCCAGCGCAGCTCGGTGACACCGGGACGGACGCCGAACACGGGGGTTTCGTACGCATGCCGCGGGATCCCGGTCGGCGACTCCGTCTCCGCCACGACGACCACGCCCGGGTTCGGCCGGACGAGCCGCTCCCGCTCATAACCGACCCACGCCGCGCGGGGACCGGTCTCACCGTCCGGCAGCGCGAACACCAGGTCCGCGAAGAATTCGGCCGCAGCGCGCAGCGCCGGATCGGCCGAGTCCGCCGGCAGGCTCCCTACCAGCAAAAGCTCACTGTCCACCCGCGCCGCCATCGCCGCCTCCCTGGTCGTGATCCGTGTCTGGTCGTAGCTTGCCCCCTGAAGACAAACACACGCGACCGTAATCTCACTAAACGGGGCGGGTTGACCCGCCGGGAATCCTTCGTTTCGGCCACGCCCGCCGTGCCGAGCGGCCTAGGATTGCCGCCTCTAGACGGTTAGCTTCGGGGACGCGGGCAGGGGGAGGACATAGCCAGTGGCTCGCCTGGCGATCGCGAAAGGCTTCCTGGCCGAATACGCGAAGCTCGACAAGGACGCGCGGCGCGCGGTCGAGGCTGTGGTCACCGAGTTCGCCGCGCGCCCGCACGCCTGGCGGTACCTGGAGAAGCCACGGCAGAGCCTGGATGACCGGATCCGCCTTTTCCGGGTGAACAGCCTCTGGCGCGGCGTCGTGCTTGCTCCCGATGCCGGTGACACGTACTCCCTGATCACGATCCTGCCGCATGACAAGGCCTATGCCTACGCTGCCGGTCACCGGTTCAGCGTCAACCAGGCGCTCGGCGTGCTGGAAGCCAGCGCCGAGGAGACCATCCAGCAACTGCGGCCCTCGCCCCAGCCGGCCGCCGAGCCCGATGCCAGGCGACTGTTCGCGGATGTCACCGACGCCAGCCTGACCCGGCTCGGCGTCGACGCGCAGGTCCTTCCGGTGGTCCGGTTGCTGGCCAGTGAGGCAGACCTGGAAAGGCTGCAGATGGCCTTGCCGGACGCTCAGTACGCCGCGCTTTACGCGCTGTCTTGCGGGATGACGGTCGATGAGGCCTGGGCTGAGGTTGCCCGGCTTTCCCCCGTCGGCACACCGTCCGAACCGGTGGATCAAGGTGACCTGGTCTCCGCGATGGAGCGCCGCCCCGACCAGGTCACCTTCGTGTCCGGGCCGCAGGAACTGCCGCTCATCCTCGCCCACCCGTTCGCGGCGTGGCGCACGTTCTTGCACTCGAGCCAGCGCGAGATCGCCTACCGGCCAAGCTATGCGGGCCCGGCTCAGGTGACCGGCGGCCCTGGCACCGGCAAGACGGTTACCGTGCTGCACCGCGCGGCGTTCCTCGCCGCCCGCGCCGCCGCGTCGTCCGAAGCCGGCCAGCCCGCCGCGGCGGGCCAGGCGTCCCGGCCAGGACCGGGTGCCGCGCAGATACTGGTTACCACCTTTAACGGCAACCTGGCCGAGGCCCTGCACGCCCAGCTTGGCCTGCTGATCCGGGACGCCGCCGTGCGCAGCCGGATCGAGGTGCTCAACGTGGACCGGCTAGCGTACGGCGTCGTCAAACAGGCTCGCGGTCACCCCGTCATCGCCGATGAGCGGGTGCTGCGCACCCGCTGGGCCAAGGCTGCCGCTGACGCCGGGCTGGCCTTCACCCCGGCGTTCGCCAAGAACGAGTGGGAGCAGGTCATCCTGGCCCAGGACCTGCGCACCGAGCAGGCGTACCTGGCCTGCCCGCGCACCGGCCGGGGGCGGCCGCTCACCAGGGCCCAGCGCAGCCTCCTCTGGCAGGCCGCCCAGCGGGTCACCGCCGAACTCGCCGCCGCCCGCGAGTCCACGCATCTGCAGCTGGCCAACGAGGCCACGCACCTGCTCCGGCAGGCCGGAGAGCCGTGCTACCGGCACATTCTCGTGGACGAGGCCCAGGACCTGCACCCGTCTCAGTGGCGGCTGCTCCGCGCGGCCGTGGCGCCGGGCCCGGACGACCTGTTCATCGCGGCCGACCCGCACCAGCGCATCTACGACAACCGGGTCTCGCTCGCCAGCCTGCAGATCAGCGTCCGCGGCCGGAGCCGCCGGCTATCCCTGAGCTACCGGACCACCCAGGAGATCCTGGCCTGGGCGGTGCCGTTGCTCGGCGCCGATCCGGTGGTCGGCCTAGACGGCGAGGTGGACTCGCTGCTCGGCTACCGGTCTCCCATGCGCGGCCAGCGTCCGCAGCTGGAGGTGGCGGCCACCCGGGCCGAAGAATTCGCTGTGCTGGCCGAACGGATCCGCTCTTGGCTGAGTGCTGGCATCGAGCCGCGGGCCATCGGGTTGGCAGCCCGCTCGGCCAGCTTGGTTCGCGAGGTACGTGAGGCGCTGAAAGCCGACGACATCATGACGGTCCCCCTGCGGGGACGGAGCGACACGCAGGCCGTCCGGGTCGGTACCATGCACGCGATGAAGGGCCTGGAGTTCCAAGCCGTCGCGGTCATCGGCGTGGAGCAGGGCCTGGTTCCGGAACCAGCGGCGATCACCCCGGAAAGCGAAGACGCGGTCACGCATGCCCAGGACCTGCAACGGGAGCGCTGCGTTCTGTTCGCGGCCGCTACCCGGGCCCGGGACCATCTGTTCGTGTCCGGGACCGGCGCGCTGAGCACATTCCTGCCCGAGGTCCGATCTGCTGGCCAGCGCACTGGAGAGCCCGCGGCGCACCACATCCGCGTCGTGAAATAGACGCCAGGATTGCCCTCATGCCGGGCCGGGTGCCATTCTCGGCTCAACGGCCAGGCACGGCGCCTGGCCAGCGGACACCAGGGAGCCAGCGCCATGACCATCACCACCCGGCCGCAGGCCCCCGGGTATGACGATGCCATCGACCTGGACCGCTACCCGATCCACGACCCGGCCCACGCCGGCTACCAGGCCCTGGTCCAGGGTTGCCGGGACCAGCTCCGCGATCGCGGCGTCGCCCAGCTCGACGGCTTTCTCACCCTGGCCGCGGTCACCGAGATGGTCGTCCTGGCCAGCCAGTTGGCCGCCCAAGCGTGGGCCAGCGACCAGACCCACACGGCCTATTTCGAGCCCCCCGACGCTGCCGCGGGCCCGGATCACCCGCGCGCATTTTTGCAGCACTCGGCCAAGAAGGCCATCGCCTATGACCAGATCCCCGGCGCCGCGCCGATCCGGCGGCTGTACGAGTCCGATGACTTGACCGGGTTCATCGCCGCGGTCCTCGGCAAGCCCGTGCTCTACCGCAGCGCCGACCCGCTGGATGCCCTGGAGATCGCGATCTTCGACGACGGCGACGAACTCGGCTGGCACTTCGACAACAGCGAGTTCTCCGTCACCGTGATGTACTCCCAACCCGAGGCGGGCGGCCATTTCGACTACCATCCCGCGCTGCGGACCGAACACGACGACAACTACCCCGCCGTCCAGAACGTCCTGCACGGCCGCCCGGAGGGCGTCATCAGGCTGCCCACCAGCCCCGGCACGCTCGCGGTTTTCCGCGGCCAGCACGCCCTGCACCGGGTCACTGCGGTCAGCGGGCCGCGCCCCAGGATCAACTCCGTGCTGACCTACGGAGAGCACCCCGAGATGAAACTGAACGAGCTCACCCAGAAACTGTTCTACGGCCGCACCGCCTGACCGGCCGCACGGCTGAGGAGCGAGGACCTATGACCACACCGGCCTCTCCGCTGCTGCGGTCCGGCTTCGAGTACCGGCGCATCGACGTCGAGGGCATCACGATCAACTGCGCCGTCGGGGGGTCGGGCCCGCCCCTGCTGCTGCTCCACGGTTATCCCGAGAACCATCTCATGTGGCGCCACGTGGCCCCCGTCCTCGCCCAGGACCACACGGTCGTTCTCGCCGACCTGCGTGGCTACGGCGACTCCGGCAAGCCCGCGCCCGACGCCGACGGAAGCGTCTACTCCAAGCGGATCATGGCCCGCGACCAGGTGGGGCTCATGCACCGGTTCGGCTTCGGCCGGTTCCAGCTGGTCGGCCACGACCGCGGGGCCCGGGTCGGCCACCGGCTGGCCTTGGACCACCCCGACGCCGTCACCAAGCTGGCCGTTCTGGACATCGTGCCGACCCGGCACGTCTTTCGTAACGTGACGCGGGCGATGGCGACAGCGTATTACCACTGGTTTTTCCTGCCCGCCGGGAACGGCGTTCCCGAGCACCTGATCGGCGCGGACCCCGCGTACTGGATCCGTTCCCTGATCGGCCCGCTCCTTGGTCAGGGTGCGAGCCTCGACCAGGCCGTGATGGATGACTACATCCGCTGCTTCAGTGATCCCCGAACCATCGCGGGTTCCTGCGCCGACTACCGTTCAGCCGCGAGCGTTGATCTCGTTCACGATGACGAGACCTTTTCCGCCGGGCAGAAGGTCCGATGCCCGGTCCTTGTGCTGTGGGGGACACAAGGTTTCGTAGGCCGTGAATACGAGCCGCTCAGCGTCTGGCGCCAGTACGCCACCGACGTTCGCGGCGAGGCGCTGCCCACCGGTCACTTCCTGCCCGAGGAAGCACCCGACCTGACCAGTGCCACCCTGGCCGATTTCCTTGACTAAGAGGACTACCTGGCAGAACACCCAGTCGGAGAAGGGAATATCACGGGCGTTATCCCAAGTTGTCAACGGATCTGTCAACAAACAAGCCAGACCAGCTTTCGTGACAGTCCCGCTGCCTGCGAGAACATCACGCGATCCCAACTCCGGAGGATGTCAACGTCTGTCCGTCCCGCTTGAATGGTGAGACGGCCTGACCGGCCGTAAATTGACGGGCGTTACTGGAGATAACGTGAACCTCGTTTAACCCTATGATTTCCGGTCACGGCCCGGCCGCCTTAGGGCGCGTAACCGGCAGAAGGGCGCGAGTGACAGCAGCGGCCGGTAAGTCCCGCGGTACCTGGGGCCAGCAGGGGCGGATCCCGCTGGCGCTGATCCAGCCAGCAGGTTCTAGGCAAGGGATAGCCTCGATCCGGTTCATCCCGTGCGGTGAGTACGTCACCGCCATGGGGTGCCGTCTGGTCATGACGGTGACGACCTGAACTGCGGCGGGTAGGTGCGGCTCAGACGGGAATTAGGGAATGGTAAGCGCTGACGATTGGTCCGACGGGAAGATGGTTTTCAGCCGCTGCCGGGGAGGCTCGTGGTCCACTGAAACTCGTTGTAGAGGCCTTCATAGGACATTGACATGTCCCCTTTCACGGTGATCTTGCCGTTACCCGGTTTGCCTGGGACCAGGTTGCTGGCATTTTCGTCCATCACCCAAATGGTTCCGCCGCCGCTGGCAACATCGACCTGCGTGACCACGGCGACGTGTCCAACTTTGTCGCTGGCTGACCACATACTGATGATGTTGCCTGCTTTTAGTGAACTCTGGAATGTGCTCGTCCCTACCATAGAGCCGGTGGGATACAACCCATAGCCGTACGACTGCAAATCGTAAGCGAATTGGCTAGCATTACTGGGAAAATTAGCACTACCCGGCTGCGGAGGGACTTGCCCGGTGTCGAAGTAGAAGTAGCGAGCGGCAAGCTCGGCGCATTGGAACCCGATGGTGTCGAGAGTTTTCCCGTTGTAGGTGATCGTTCCCTGCTGATTGTTGTTGCCGTTGCCGAAGGGATCGCCGCAAGCCGCAACGCCCCTGTAGGTAATTCCTATATACGGGACACTGTAACGGGAGCAGAAGCTGGAATCAGCCCAGTCGGTAGAGCCTGAAGTATTTGGTGTGGTCACGTAGACCGGGCCGACCCATGCGGACTGCGTGTTGCCGGAGC
>JBAUAY010000696.1:0-6054 GCA_049676235.1 Streptosporangiaceae bacterium | reverse complement strand
CTCGCGGGCTGCCGTCGGCGGCCGGCCGCCTCGACGTCGTCCAGGTCCGGGTCCAGGACGGCGTGGCGACGCCCGTGTTCGGGCCGTCCGCGCTGCTGTCCGTGCTCACCGCCGCCGACGGGTATGTCATCATTCCCGAGGAGGCCACCGGGCTCGACGCCGGCACCGACGTCGACGTCACCATCTACCGCTGAGGAGGCCGTGACGGCCAGTCCGTTCATCCGCGACGTCCCGGCGGCCCGTGCGCAGGCGGCCTGGCGCGACGCTCGCGAGGCCGCGGGCTGCCCGGCCAGGGTCCCGGCGATGCGGGTATCGGTGGAGCAGGCGGCCGGCCTGGTCACCGCCGGGCCGGTCTGGGCCGTCCGCTCGTCGCCGCCCTTCGACGCGTCCGGCATGGACGGGATCGCGGTGCGCGCCGCGGACACCCTCGGCGCGAGCGAGACCACCCCCGTCTACCTGGCGACGGACGCCTACGACGTGGTCGATACCGGCGACCCGATGCCCGGCGGGCGGGACGCGGTGGTGATGCGCGAGCACGTGCACTACCAAGGTGACGCCGCAGAACTACGCAGTGCCGTGCCGCCCTACCAGCACGTGCGGTCGATCGGCGAGGACGTGAGTGCGGGCGAGCTGCTGCTGCCCGAGGGCCACCGGCTGCGGGCCGCCGACGTCGCGGCCGCCGCCGCGGCGGGCGCCACGGATCTTCTCGTCCGGCGCCGCCCGGTGGTGGCGATCCTGCCGACCGGGGACGAGGTCCGGCCCATCGGGGAGCGTACCGGCGCCGGGGAGATCATCGACACCAACTCGCTGATGCTCGCCACGCAGGCCCGCGAGGCGGGCTGCGAAGCGCACTGCCTGCCCATCGAGCCGGACGACCCGGAACGCATCGCCAGCGCGGTCAAGGCTGCGGTCACCGGCTGCGACCTGCTGATTATCGTGGCCGGATCCAGCGCCGGACGCGACGACTACACCGCCCGGGTGGTGGCCGATCAAGGCACGCTCGCCGTCCACGGCGTCGCCGTCAGGCCAGGTCACCCGGTGGTGCTCGGCGTGGTCGGGGGCACCCCGGTGCTGGGTGCGCCGGGCTATCCCGTATCGGCCGCGCTGACCTTCGACATCTTCGCCGAGCCAATGCTCGCGGAGCTGATGGGCGCACCGCCCCGCAGGCGCCCGCGGGCCACCGCCCGGCTGGCCCGCAAGCTCGCCTCCCCGCTGGGCCTGGACGACTGGGTACGGGTCCGGCTCGGGGTGGTGGCCGGCACCATGGTCGCGACTCCGCTGCCGCGCGGTGCCGGCGTGCTGACCTCGCTGGTCCGTGCCGACGGGCTGCTGGTCGTCCCGGCCGGGCTCGAGGGCCACCACGCAGGCGAGCAAGTCGATATCGAGCTGCTCCGCGGCATCGACGAGATCGCCCGCACGATCGTGGCCATCGGCTCCCACGATCTGGTCCTCGACCTGGCCGCCTCGGCGCTGCGCGCCGAGGATCCGATGGTCACGCTGGCGTCGTCGAACGTCGGCTCGCTGGGCGGCCTGGTGCCCTGCGCGACGGGCTGTGCCACCTGGCCGGCTCCCACCTGCTGGATCCGGCCACCGGCGAGTACACCCTGCCCTACCTCGACCGCGTCCTGGGTGGCGCTGAGGTGTCCGTGGTCCGCCTCGTCCACCGCGACCAAGGCCTGATGGTCGCGCCAGGCAACCCCCGCGCGCTCACCGGAATCGGCGACCTGGCCCGGGCCGGCGTGCGCTACGTCAACCGACAGCGCGGCGCGGGTACCCGGGTGCTGCTCGACTTCGAGCTGGGGCGGCTCGGCGTCAGCCCGGACGACATCGACGGCTACGCCCGGGAGGAACCGACGCACCTGGCGGTGGCCGCGGCCGTCGCCGCGGGCCGCGCGGACGCGGGCCTGGGCATCATGGCGGCCGCCCGTGCGTTCGGCCTGGATTTCGTGCCGGTCACCCTGGAGCCCTACGACCTGGTCGTGGCCGCCGAGGCCATGGACAGCCCGCTGCTCGCCCCGCTGTGGTCGCTGCTCCGCTCCGACCGGTTCCAGGCGGCGGTCACCGAGCTAGGCGGTTACACGACCAAGGAGATGGGCCGCCGCATCCGGTGATAACCGGCCCCCGCCAGCCGTGCTCGCGATGCTGGGCTCGCGACGCCGGGCGACCTGCAGCACTGCACCCCAGTGCCGCCGTACCGAATGGTCCGGCCGCAGCGCGAGCCGCCGCCTGATCTCGCCGTACAACCTCTTCCGTTTCCAGTCCGGCATGGCCAGGTGGCCGGAGAACGTGTTGAGCAGCTCGATGTACTCCTCGGCCGGGTAGACGCGCTCCCAGTCGTAGTGGCGGACGGCGGTGACCTCGAAGAGCCCGGTCGCCTCGATCTCGGCACGGTCGTCGGCAAGTTCGCCGGGACGCGGCTGCCGCGAGTCGGGCGGCAGCCCCTCGCCGATCTCGTCGTAGATGTCCTGGATCTCGCCGAAGAACGGGTCGCCGCCCTCGGGGAAAACGTGTCCCGCTCCCCAGATAGCCAGGTGACCGCCGGGACGCAGCGCCTGCCAGGCCCGCGAGTAACGCTGGCCGGGGTCGATCCAGTGCCACGCGGTAGCCGCGTACACCAATCCGTATGGCTCACCCGGCTGCCATTCCTCGAACTGGCCCTGCACCACCTCCACCTGCCACCCGGCGAGGTTCTGGCGGGCGGCCGCGGCCAGTTCGGCGCCGAGTTCGACGCAGGTGATCCGGAAGCCGCGCCGCGCCAGCGGGCGGGTCGCCTTCCCCGTCGCGCACCCCACCTCGAGCAGGCGGTCATCCGGCGTGAGGCCGGTCAAGGCGATGAGATCATCGAACAAGGCCTCGGGATAGTCGGGTCGCACCCGGTCGTAGAGCCCAGCGGCCCGGTCGAACGTCTGCCGCAGCTGCTCGCGTTCATCCTCTCCAGGCACCGGGCAAGTATGCCACCGATATCGCGGCGAGACCGATCGCCGTAATCTGTGCGGGGAGCCCGCCGGAAGGAGACCTATGCCTGCCCAGGACATCGCGACTGGCCACTACCTGCAGCCTGCCGTCATGACCGCGCCGGGACACTACCAGCCGCTGCTGGCGGACCTGCCGCAGGGCATCGCCAGCCTCGCCGCGGTGGCCCACGGCCTGCTGATCCACGAGCACATCACCAGCCCGTACGGGGTCACGCTGACGCAGGAGCGCCGGGCCAGCGTGCACGTGCGGCCGGTGGCCGGGCTGCTCGCGCGGATGATGGCCGAGGACAGCCGCCCGCTCACCGTCGCCCGGGAGCCCGTGAACCGCCTGCCCGGCAACTGCCGTCATTTCACCGTGCTCGCCGCCGCCATGCTGCGCGCACAGGGCACGCCCGCCCGGGCTCGGTGCGGTTTCGGTGGCTACTTCGGCTCCGGAGCGTTCGAGGACCACTGGGTCTGTGAATACTGGGACGAGGCCGCGCAGGACTGGAAGCTGGGCGATGCCCAGATCGACGACGTCCAGCTCAAGTTGTTCGACGTCGACTTCGACCTGATGGACGTGCCGCGCGACAAGTTCCTGGTCGCGGGCGACGCCTGGCGGCTGTGCCGCGACGGTGACGCGGACCCGGCCAAGTTCGGGCTGAGCTTCATGAACGAGGCCGGCTACTGGTGGATCGCCAGCAACCTGCTGCGCGACGTGGCCGCGCTCAACAACATGGAGATGCTGCCCTGGGACGTCTGGGGTGCCATGCCCGCGCCGGATGACACCATCGGCGACGAGCAATACGCGCTCTTCGACCGGCTGGCCGAGCTCACCCGCGTCCCCGACGCCACGTTCGCCGACCTGACCGCCGCCTACACCGACGACCCCCGACTCCAGGTCCCTCCGACCATCTACAACGCCGTCCTGAACCGCGCTGAATCAGTGCTCGATTGAAGATCGCGGGCCGAAACTTCCCCGATGAGGGCAGGTGGCAGCTGAGAACCTGGCGAGCCGGGGTCATCCGGCGGGTCGCGCATCCCGGGCAGGGGTTCACCCAGGGGCTGATCACCGAGGACGGCACGGTGTGGGAGTCCACCGGGTTGTACGGGGAGTCGACGCTGTGCCGCTACCAGCTGGGTGCCGGGCAGGTGGAGCAGCGCGCGGCCCTAGCCGCTGAGCTGTTCGGCGAGGGCATCTGCCGGTTCGACGACGTCATCTGGCAGCTGACCTGGCAGGATCGCATCGCCCTGCGCTGGGACGCGCGCACGCTCGAGCTGATCGACCAGGTGCCATACAACCGCGAGGGGTGGGGTATCTGCGCCGCGGACGGATACATCGTCACCAGCGACGGAAGCAGCGAACTTGTCCGGCGCGAACCGTGGACCCTGGACCCGCAAGGGGTGCTCTACGTGCGCTGCGCGGGCCGCCGGGTGCTCGGCCTGAACGATCTCGCCTGGTCGGCGGGCACGATATGGGCCAACGTGGCGGGGACGCACTACCTGGCCGGGATCGACCCGGATACCGGTGAGGTCACCGACATCGTGAACGCCCGCGCGGCCGCCGAACGGCATCTGGGCGAGCCGCAGGCGATCATGAACGGGATCGCCGCGCTGCCCGAGGCGGGGGAATTCCTGCTCACCGGGAAGGGCTGGCGGTCGATCCGTCACGTCCGACTGAAGCCGGCCAGGGCAGGGGCTTCCCAGCGGCGCCTGCTAGCCGGCCTGAGCCATTGACCGCCCCGGCCGGCTGACCTGTTGGAGGCCGAGCCGCAAGGGCTTGTCGGTGTAGCCGCCGTCGGCCAGCCCGGCCCGCCGCTCGAACACGTTGCGGGCACCGAAGTCGCCGGTCAGCGCCCAGGACACGGCCGCCGCCGCGAGGTAGAGCGGCACCATGAGCACCCCGCCGCACCAGGCGTACTGGGTGGCGTGCCGCGCCTCATGGCGGAAGAGCGCCGACCCCGGGTCAAGGCCGTCGAGCCTAGTGACGATCACGTTGCCCAGGCAGAACGCCGGGGCGGGCGGCACCGGGAGCCGGTACCCGGTGCCGAGGAACAACCCGTCCGCACCGCGGGCCACCCGGGCGCGGCCCAGGACGGCCACGCCCAGGCCAGCCAGCGTCGACCCGTTGGCCAGGTTGACCAGTTGCCGCGCCCGCAGGCCAGCGTGCATCGCCGTGGACCTAGGACGGGTCAGAGCCGTTGTGCCCGTTCAGTCCCGGCGGGTCGGTGTCGGCCACGATCACTCCCGCCGCCCACGGCGGGACGGGCGCGGGTATCCCCGCCGCCGCCGGCAGGTGCAGTTGCTCCATGCTGTGATCGCGGTGCGCGCGGGCCGCCGACTGATGGTAGTCGTTGAGCGCGGCCAGGAAGCTCTCGTCGGCGTACGGCCGGCCGTCCACCAGCGGGCCGCGCGAATGCTCCAGGACCGCGACGACATCCTCGCCGCTCAGCGTCTTGTACGTCTCCAGCGCGTGCGCCAGGGCCAGAACCTGGCTCCTGTTCTCCCGGAGGATCTGCTCGACCCGGTCGAGCAGCGTGGTCAGCTGGTCCTCGATCCGGTCCGCGAGCGCGTGCCTGACATGAGCCTCGGGGTCCTGTCCCTTCTTCAGGGCGCCACCCCGGCCGCCGCCCGGCGAGCCGACCTCGAGCCGCTTGGCCGTGGAGTACGAGGACACCGTCGTGCCCATGCCCCAGAAGCCCTCCATGAACGAGGCGACCGTGGTCGCGGACTCCAGGTCTCCAGACACACCGGAGGAGCTGTCCTTCTCGAAGAACATCCGCTCGCCGGCCAGCGACGCCAGCGACACCAGGATGGCGGTCTCGTCCTCGCGGCGCCACCTGGTGACCTGGGCCTCGGGCGGGATGCTCGCCACCATGCCGAGGTAGTCGCTGCCCTTCTCGATCGGGGCGATGTCGATCTCCATGTGCTGCCTGGTCCGGAACGCAACCAGCGCGTGGCAGGCCTCGTGCACGGCGACGGCGTGCCGCTCACGCTCGATGTACTCCACGTCCTCGGGCGGCCCGAGTTCCTTGAGCTGCTTGGCCTTGATCACGTCCGGCCAGGTGATGACGTCCCGGCCGTTCCTGATCGCGGTGAT
>JBAUAY010000695.1:0-11865 GCA_049676235.1 Streptosporangiaceae bacterium | reverse complement strand
CGGCTCGGCGGTTGGCTCAAGGGCGGGTGAGGGTTCGCGGGGAAGGACGCGGTTCGCCGCATCTGACCGGCTGGCCAGCGGGCGTGAGTAGAGACCGGTTTGCCAGGTCTGCGGCGAGATCACCTGGGTGAGCGCGTCGGTACTGCGCTCGGCCGGCTCCGACGCGCTCGTCAGCCGGTCCAGAAGCTGCTGCGCGGTCGGGCGGGTCTGCGGGTCCTTGGCCAGGGCGGCTTCCACCAGCGGCCGCAGTGAGTCTGGTACCGCGGCGATGTCGGGGTCGCCGTACATGATCCGGTACAAGATGGAGTGGGTGTTCCCGGCGCCAAACGGCGACCGGCCAGAGGCCGCGTACGCCACCGTCACGCCCCAGGCGAAGATGTCCGCCTCCGGACCGGGGTGCCCGCTGATCTGCTCCGGCGCCATGAAACCCATCGAGCCGACCATCATGCCTGTCTTGGTCATGCCGGTCGTGTCTTGCCTCCGGGCGATGCCGAAGTCGATGACCTTCGGGCCGGCGTCCGTCAAGATGATGTTGGAAGGCTTGAGATCCCGGTGCATGATCCCGGCCGCGTGGATCACGGTGAGCGCCTCCGCCAGCCCGGTCGCCAGGGTGTACAGCATGTCGGGATCGACCGATCCGTACTTGGCGATGTGCTCGGACAGCGAAGGCCCCTGGGCGTATTCGGTGACCACGAACGGCGTCGAGGACTGCGAGTCGGCCTCGATCACCCGCACCGTGTACATGCCCTTGACCTGCACCAGGGCGGCCACCTCGCGGCCGAATCGCCGACGGAACTCCTGGTCATCAGCCAGTTCCGGGCGCAGCACCTTGACCGCGACCTGGCTGCCGTCCCAGGCCACGCCCAGATACACCACGCCCATGCCGCCGGAGCCCAGCCTGGCGGTCAGCCGGTAGTGCCCGATCCGTATCGGGTCATCAGGCCGAAGAGGCGTGCGAGCCAAGGAAACTCTCCTCTCGGGAAGTCATGGCGTCCAGGCAGGCCAGCGCACAACAGTCCGCTTGCTAGTTTCCTACCGTATCGACCGGGAGCAGGCCCGGGGCGCCGTCAGCCGACTGGAAGCCGCCGAATGACGAACTGCTGACTGGCCTGAGTCTGAACCGAGTCGATGCCGGTCACCGCGGCGCCGGACGCAGCCAGCGCGGTGAGGTCGTGGCTGCTGCCCCCGGCCAGGCCGCTGACCTGAGCTTGTGTCCAGTTCGCTCCGTCGGCCGAGGTCCAGACGGCGGCGTCCAGATCCGCGCCTGCCTGGCCGACCTGCACCGCGGCCGTGAACCCGCCTGAGCTGCTGGTCAGCGCGGTGAAGGTGATACCGGGCCCCGGTGCGCTGAACGGCACCAGCTGCCAGCTCAAGCCGCCGTCGGTGGACCGCTCGGCCAGCGGCCGGATGCCGTCTGGGGTAGTCTGCTGGCCCAGCGCGACGACGCGGCTCCCGTTGACCGCCACCCGCTGGATCACCCCGGCCGAGGCACCGCCCGGCAGCTGCAGGTTAACGGTTGTCCAGGCCTGGCCGTCGGAGCTGATCCACACGGCGGGCTTGTTGTCGGCCGAGCCGGCTGATACGAAGCCCGACGGCCCCGCAGCGACCGCCAGCACCTGGGTTGGGCCGCTCGTCGCGTTCAGGTCATGCGCCTCGGTCCAGCTTTTCAGGTTCCGGGACCACCAGATGTCGCGCAGGTCCGCGCCGCCCGGTTCGGCCACCTGACCGGCGATCACGTACCCGCCCGCGCCGCTGGCGGCCTGGACGGCGGACACGCCGGCCAGATCATGGGTTATCGCTCCAGCCGGCCGCCATGTCGTGCCGTCGGTGGAGGTGAGCACGAACGGACCGGTTCCGGCGGCGAGCCAGCCGTCCGGCCCGCGGGTCACGGCGGACAGCCCGGCCAGGCCCGGGTCGGCGGACGCCTGGGTCAGCAAGGAGACCAGGCGCCAGGCGCCGCCAGATGTACCCTGCCACACCGCCGGGTAGCCGTCCGCGCTGCCCACGGCGATGATGGTGCCGTCCGAAGCGACGGCAGCGCTCTTCACGGCTTCCTCGGGGATGAGGCCGCCCGGGATGGCGGCCAGCGAAACCGGCTGCACGGCACCCGCCGTGTCCGCCTTGACGAACAAGGCCTGCTGGCCGGTCCTGGTGGCGTTGGCGGACCAGATGGCGACGACGGCCTCTCCCGGCCCGACCGCGGCGGTGGGTTTCGATGTGGTGGAGCTGTCCCCGAGGGGCCCGGTCGGCAGCCAGGTGCCGCCGGCGCCCGTGCTGGTGTAGGCCACGTACTGGTTCTTGGCGGTGGTGCCGGTTACGACGAAGCCGTAATCGCTGCCCTTGACCACGGCCGGGCTCCAGCCGCCCGCCGCGTCGATCGTGCCGGCGTAGTGCCAGGTCTGGCCGTCCGGGGAAAAGTAAGCGACCCCATCGGCGGCACCGCTCGCGGCGCGGCCGGGCCGCACCGCGATGAGCCCGGACCTGTCGAACGACACGCCGCTGATCGAGGTCTGAGCGCCGTGACCGACGGGGACCGTCACCGGCGTCCACGTTGATCCACCGTTGATACTCAGCCACACGCCAGTCTGGCCGTCGGTGATCACCGTATCGGTCCCCCGCGAGGTGGCGAAGTCAATGCTGCGCGGGGTCACGCCGGCTGCGGCTAGCCCCAGCTGCGCGGCCGTCAGCCGGTGCCAGGTCAGGCCGTCATGCGAGGTCCAGATCACCGCCTGCTGCCCAGCGCTGGTCTGCTGGTTACCAGCGGCCAGGAACCCGTCGGGCGTGTTGGTGATCACGTTGACCGAGTCGCCAGGCTGCTGCGGAGTGATCCCATGCGTAGCCGACAGCGTCCAGGACCGCCCATCCGGGCTAGTCCAGATGGCATCCTGGCCCTCCGCCATCCAGCCATGCGGGCCGCCGGCGATCCGCACAGCTGGGTACCCCAGCGGGGGCTGACCGCCGCCGGGCAGCTGAACCGGGGCCAGATGCCAGGTGCGTCCGGCGTCAGTGGAGACGAGAAACTGCTGGCGGACCACGCCGTCGGTCGTCTGCGAGCCCGTCGTGACCATAGTGTTCCCCGAGGCGGCGATGCGCTGGATTGTCTGGAAGACGCCGCGCGACAGCTGGCCTGGGTACGTGGGCAGGGTGTTCGTGGTGACCGGATTCAGCGTCCCCGGGCCTCCCTCGTCCGCGCTCGGGCCTGCCTTCGGCGTGCGGCCCGCCAGCATGGCGATGACCACGGCGACGGTGACGGCCACGATCGCCAGGGCCGATGCCGCCACGGTCCTGGCGCGACGGCTGACCCGGCCCTTTCCGGCGGCCGGCGGTCGATCGTCCGGCGGGCCAGCGCCCGAGGGTGCGGGATCGAGCAGCAAAGAGCCCTCCGCGTCGCGGGCCTTGCGGCTGACCCGGGGCCGGGCGGGATGCGGGCCGGTTTGACGCCAGGTATTCGCCAAGATCGTCTGGGTGGGCGAGTCATGAACGCGCTGCGACCGCGTGGGGGTGCTGGTCAGCCGGTCGAGAAGCTGCTGGGCGGTGGGCCGTCGCTCCGGGTCCTTGGCCAGGGTGGCCGCCACCAGCGGCCGCAGCGGTTCGGGCACCGCGGCGATGTCGGGGTCGCCGTGCACGACCCGGTACAAGATGGCGTGGGCCTCCCCTGTGCCGAACGGTGACTGCCCGGTCGCCGCGTACGCCACCGTCACCCCCCAGACGAAGATGTCAGCCGCCGGGCCAGGCCGTCCGCTTACCTGCTCCGGCGCCATAAAACCGGCCGAGCCGACCATCATCCCCGTTTTGGTCATGGACGTGGTGTCCAGGGCCTGCGCGATACCGAAATCGATGACCTTCGGCCCGGAATCGGTCAGGATGACATTGGAGGGCTTGAGGTCCCGGTGCACGATGCCCGCCGCGTGGATCACGGTCAGCGCTTCGGCTAGCCCGGTGGCCAGGCCGTAGAGCATGTCGGGAGCGAGCAGTCCATACATGTCGATGTACTCGGCCAGCGACGGGCCTACAGCGTATTCCGTGACCATGAACGGCCTGGCTGACTCGGTGTCGGCCTCGATCACCCGCACTGTGCAGACGCCCATGACCCGCATCAGCACCGACACCTCACGGCGGAACCGGTGCCGGAATTCCGGGTCATCGGCCAGTTCCGGGCGCAGTACCTTCACCGCCACCTGGCTGCCGTCCCAGGCGACGCCCAGGTACACCACGCCCATGCCGCCGGAGCCCAGCCTGGCCGTCAGCTGATAATGGCTGATCCGCACAGGATCACCAGCCCGAAGTGGCACGCGAGCCAAAGAATTCCTCCCAGAGTCCATGGTGTCCTCTGGGCAATCGGCACACAACAGCGTTCGTGCCTTCATTTTACGTAATTGACCTCCTAGGTGTTCAATTCCGCAGCGCCATTGCCGCCATTACCTGGTGTTATCCCGGACTCGGTAATCAGCGGCGCGGAAGGGCCAGGAGGAGGAACTGCCGACCCTGCAGGTGGCCGTAGAGCCGGAGTGATGCTGTGCTCCAGCAACGCGGCGTCGGGATAACACGATAGCCGGGGCGAGGCTGGCATTGCCGGGTGGTCGCGACGGCTGGCAGCATGACCACGTGGACTACCTACTGGCGCAAGTGAACATCGGCCGGATGCGTGAGCCGTTGGACAGCCCGCTGCTCGCGGACTTCGCGGCCGCCCTCGAACCGGTGAACGCGGCAGCGGACGCGGCCCCCGGGTTCATCTGGCGGCTGCAGACAGAAGACGGCAACGCGACCGCCGTGCACGCATTCGAATGGGATCAGCGGGGGAGCGCCGGCGTCCTGGTCAACATGTCGGTCTGGGAGTCGGTCGAGGCACTCGCTGCATTCGTCTATTCCGACACCCACCGCCTGGTCTTGCGGCGTCGCCGCCAGTGGTTCGAGCGGATGGCCGAAGCCTACGTCGCCCTGTGGTGGATACCGCGCGGCCACACCCCGACGACCGACGAGGCCGAGGAGCGGGTGCTGCACCTGCGGGAGTCCGGGCCCACGCCGTACGCGTTCACGCTCAAGGAGCACTTCCCGCCGCCGGACGTAGCCGGCTTCGGGCCGATCCGCAGCCCGGAAGGGTGGACCTGTCCCGCCTGATCCTGAGCGTGGTCGGCCGCCGATGCGCGCGCGTTAAGAATATTTGACACGGTGTCTGCTTCGTTTTACATTGGGAATGTCAAATATTCTTTACACAACCGGCGTGGGGGATGCGATGTCCTACGAAGATAAGGGCACCTGGGTCTACCTCGTGGCCAGCGCGGGAGCCTATGCCATCTACCTCGCGATCGTCCTCGGGCGGGTGCTGAGCACCCCCGTCGCGGAGGTGCCTTACATCTCGCTGCTGCTGTGGACGACCGGCGCCTCTATCGTCGTATCGATCGCAGGCCGCATCCTGATCGAGACCGCGAGACCCAGCGACAGCCGCCGAAGCGACGAGCGGGACAAGGAGATCTCCCGGTTCGGCGAGCATGCCAGCCGCTGGTTCGTGGTGGCCGGCGCAGGGGCGGCACTGTGCATGGCGATGGCACAGCGGGATTACTTCTGGATCGCCAACGTCCTCTACCTCGGATTCGTTTTGTGGGCGATCGCCGGGTCAGTGCTGAACCTCGTCGCCTACCGGCGAGGCCTGTAGCCCGCCGTGATGAGCAAGCCGACCAGGATCACCAACTCGATACGCGCGCTGCGGTTCACCCAAGGCGAGATGACGCAGGCGCAGCTCGCACAGCGCATCGGAGTGACCCGGCAGACCATCATCGCCATCGAGCAAGGCCGCTACTCCCCTTCCCTGGAGATGGCCTTCCAGATCGCCCAGGTGTTCAGGGTGGCACTTGACGAAGTATTCCAGTATCCCGACGGAGAGGCAGGGCCGCGGTGAAGGCGGCCGCCTTCTAGCCGGAACCCCAGTGCGGCGGGCGCTCCCGACTGAGGCGGTCATCATCGTCCGGCGCGGGCGATTCACCCCAGCCGACGTCGGTATCGTCCTGGCTCTGCGTCGGCAGTACCGGCTCGTCGCGCGGGTCCGGCGGGCTGACGCGGACCGGCTGCTTCGGTGCTTTCTCCGGCGGCATACCGCCATCATCCCAGATGCGACCGGTGAACCCACGGGTGGCAGCGGGGCCGCCACAGCTAACTGCGGTGTGAGAGAGTTGCGGCAACACCAACGGGGAAAGGGGTGCCGCGGATGCAGCCGATGCCGGAGGACTGGGACCGGGCCGTCGCGGTGGTGGCTCACCCAGACGATCTCGAATATGGCGTCGCCTCCGCCGTGGCCCGGTGGACCGGCCAAGGGAAACACGTGTCCTACCTGCTCGCGACGCGGGGCGAGGCAGGCATCGCCGGCATGGCTCCGGACCAGGTCGGCCCGCTGCGGGTGGAGGAAGAGCGCCGCAGCGCCGCGGTCGTCGGCGTAACCGAGGTCGAGTTTCTCGATCATACGGACGGGCTGGTGGAGTACGGGATCGCGCTGCGGCGCGACCTGGCGGCCGCGTTCCGCAGGCTGCAACCCCAGGTGATCATCACGATGAGCTTCGACCTCACCTGGGGCGAGGAAGGCCCGGTCAATCACGCCGACCACCGGGCCGTCGGGCTCGCCACCCTGGACGCCTGCCGGGACGCCGCCAACGAGTGGGTATTCCCCGAGGCGGGCCCGCGGTGTACCGGCATCAGGGACGCTTACGTGGCCACGGCCGGCACGCCGACTCACTTCGTGGACGTCACCGAGACGATCGACGCGGGCGTCGCGTCGCTGCGAGAGCACCGTGCCTACATCGAGGGCCTGGGCGGCGAATTCGATCCCGACGAGTTCCTGAAGAACATGGCGGGCTACGTCGGCCTGGGTGCCGGGTGCGAGTACGCGGTGGCCTTCCACCGCTATCCGATGGGTTAGGCAGATCTAGGCCTGTCTGAGCAGGATGGTGATCTGATCGTCGAGCGACGCGGCGTCGGCAAGGCGGTTATCCACGGTGACATGCGGAGCGGCCGGCGCGGTCCCGAGGCGCATGTTCTCGCAGAACTCCTCGAATTCCGCCAGCTTAGCGGAATCGCGCTCCAGCCCGCGGGCGAAAAGCCGGTGACGCAGCGTGTCCGCGTCTGACCTGACCCAGATCAGGCGCACGGTCCCGCCGCCGAGTTCGGCGACCCAGGACCGCCACCGCTGAGCGTCGTGGATCTGCCCGGTAAAGGGGCCGGACAGCAGGACCGGACAGCCGTGGGCGCGGATCTCGCGGGCAGTGACCGTCATTCCGGCGTACTCGTGGATCTTGACGTGCTCGTCGTACCACGGCCCCTCGCGCTCGCCCGGCGGCCGGCCCGCGGACGCGAGGACAGCGGCCACGAACGATCCGTACATCGTGTCCTTGTCGAGTAGCGCCGGAGTCGGCTCGAGCGCGGCGAGCAGCAGGCCCGCGACCGTGCTCTTGCCTGCGCCGGGCGGTCCGGCCACCACCCAGGCCGGCGCGGGGACGCTCACGAGCTCAGGATGACCCAGCTGTGCCCGGGCACCAAGGCGGTGCTAAGGGCTGGCGGCATCTGCGACCCCTCGGGAGTCCGCGCCGCCAGCGGCGGGCACAGCCAGGGTCCAGGCCTCGCCGCCCGGCCTGGTCTCCGGGGAGACGAATCCAAGGACCGCGGCAGCGATCAGCACGGCGGCGGCCAGGCCGAAGGCCGCGGCGTAGGAGGCCGAGTCGACCAGGAGGCCTCCGGCCACGGGCCCGACGACGGAGCCGACGTCTCCGGCCATCTGGTAGGACGCAACCAGGGTCCCGCCGCCGCTACCGATGATGTCGCCGATCATGGCGGCCGGGGCCACGTCCAGCAGGCCCGAGCCGAAGCCGGCCACGGCCAGCGCGGCCAGGAACGCGCATAGGCCAGGCAACAACGCCAGCATGACCATCCCAACGGCCGAGATCGCGCACCCGACGACGATGACCGGGCGCCGCCCAAGGGTATCGGCCACCCGGCCGCCGGGCAGCAGCGCGGCGCCGTTCAGCGCGGCGAACAGCAGGAAGCCGATCCCCGTCCAGACAACCGACCGGTGCAAGACATCCCGGACGAACAGCGGCACGAGGGCGCCGCGCACGCCCAGCGCGGCAAAGCCATCGGCCAGGTTGGCTGACGCCGCGGCCCGGTAGGTACGGTTGCGCACCGCTCGGCCCAGGGTAGCCAGCGAGCGGACCCGCGGCCGACTGGCTGCCGCGGACCGGTGGTTCGGCGCGCGGCGCAGCACGACCGCGGCCAGCACCGCGGGCACGACGAGCAGGCCGCCGTAGATGAAGAACGGCGCCCGCAGCGACCACGCCGCGACCAGCCCGCCGACCGCTGGGCCGCTGATCCCGCCGAGCAGGAATCCACCGCTGAACAGGCCGCTGGCCCGGCCGCGCTGACTGGCGGGCACACTGCCGAGGAGCAGAGCCTGGGCGCTGATGCTGAACATCGCCGAGCCCACCCCGCCGCTGCCGCGCAGCACTAGCAGTTCTGCGAAGGACCGCGAGCACCCGGCCAGGATGCTGCTCACCGCAACCACCGCGATACCCGCCGCCATCACCCCGGGCTCGCCGAAGCGGTCCACCAGGCGCCCGGCGGGCAGCGCCCCGATCACCCGCATCAACGCGAATACGCTGATCACGCTGGCCGCCACGGTTACGTCGACGCCAAACTGGCGGGCGAAGGCCGGGATGGCCGGGGCAACGATCCCGAACCCGAGTGCGACCGTGAACGAGACCGAGGTGAGGATCGCCACTTCCGGGGGCAGATCATGGAAAGGGCCTCGCCGGGGACCACGCACAAGACGGCATTGTGTCAGCTAACCGACGGCTACCAAAGTGACCGGCAGGCGCGAACCTGCTGACCTGGGCTAGGTGGCCGATCCAGTCGTCCGGCCCGGGAGGCGGCTGAACCGTTCTGGGAGGCGCGCACCGCCTCGTTAGGGATAAAACCTGGCGCGGCGGTCAGTCGTCAGCAGCAGCGGGCACAATGACGCCATGGCATCACACGTCGCACTGCTGCGCGGCATCAACGTCGGCGGCCGGAACAAGGTCCCGATGGCGGACCTGCGCGAGGTCGTGACCTCGCTCGGGCACACCGGGGTGACCACCTACATCCAGACCGGCAACGTGCTGTTCAGCACCGCGGACACCGACACCGCCAAGCTGGCCGCGGCGCTCGAGTCGGCCATCGGCGAGAGGTTCGGGATCTGGGCCTCGGTGGTGGTCCTGAGCCGGGACCAGCTGGCGGAGGTACTGGCCGGCCACCCGTATCCGGATGAGCCGAACCCCAAGCTGGTGCACGTGGTGTTCCTGAACGCCGAGCCGCCGGAGGACTTGCTCGCTCGCATTGCGGCCGCCGAGAGCGCCGCCGCGGCCAAGGGCAGCCGGGATACCGTCCAAGCGGCCGGGCCCGCCCTGTTCCTGCACACGCCGGACGGCTTCGGAACCAGCGAGCTGGCCCAAGCGGTGTTCCGCATCATCAGCCCGCCCGCCAAGCAGAAGAAGCAGGGCCTGGCCGCCACGGCCAGGAACTGGGCCACGGCCACCAAACTGCTGTCCCTATGTGAGGCGAGCCGGTGAAACGGGCGGTCCTGGTGACAGGGGCATCGCGAGGCATCGGCCGGGTGGTGGCGCAGGCGTTCGCGGAGCTAGGCGACCGGGTGGCAGTGCACCACCGCGGGTCGCCTGAGCTGGCTCGCCAGGTGCTGGCCGGGCTGCCGGGTGGTGGCCACACGGTCGTGCAGGCCGACCTGGCCGACGCCGACGCCGTCCGGCAGATGGTGGACCAGGCCCAGGCGGATCTCGGCGGCCTGGACGTGCTGGTCAACAACGCCGGGATCTACGCCTGGCACCCGATCACCGAGGTGTCCTACCAGCAGTGGCAGGACGCCTGGCGCGAGACCCTCGCCGTCAACCTCACCGGCGCGGCCAACGTGACCTGGTGCGTCGTGCAGTACATGAAGGACACCGGAGGCCGCATCGTCAACGTGACCTCGCGCGGCGCGTACCGAGGCGAGCCGCGGCATCCGGCTTACGGGGCGAGCAAGGCCGGCCTGAACTCGTTCGGGCAGTCGATGGCACGAGCCCTGGCGCCGCTCGGCATCGCGGTCGCGACCGTCGCCCCGGGATACGTCGAAACCGACATGGCGCTCGGCGACCTGAATTCACCACGCGGTGAGGAGATCCGGGCGCAGAGCCCGTTCAACCGGGTCGCGACGCCGAAGGAGATCGCGGCCGCCGTCGTCTACCTGGCCTCAGCCGAGGCCGAGTGGGCTAGCGGAGCCATTCTCGACCTGAACGGAGCCTCCTACCTGCGCTAACGCGATGGCTATCGCGCGACCTGCGCTATCGCGCGACCTGCGCTATCGCGCGCTCCAGGTTGTGCCAGGCGGGTTCGGTGCCGGCGGTGTGGCGGTGCCTGCCGCGGAGGTCCCGGACGAAGGCGGAGATGTCGTCGAGGGCCCAGCGCAGCCGGTAGAGCTCCAGCGCGGTGCGGTCGACCGGTCGGCCGGTGAGTTCGGTGTAACGGCGCAGCTCATCACCGTTCTCGCTGGCTACCATCCACAGGTCGCGCTCGGGCCGGGCCAGGCCGACGGTGTCCCAGTCGACCAGCATGATCTCGCCGCCTACCCGGATGATGTTGCCGGGGATGGGGCTCGCCGTGGGTGATCACCGTGTCCCCCGCGGCCGTGGCGTCGCTGGCCCACCGGTCCAGGGTTTCCAGCCCGCGACGGACTTGTCCGGCGGCACCGGCGAGCAGAGCCCGGGCGGGTTCGGCGAACGGGCCCCCGCTCCAGGGCTGGCCGAGCTCACCCAGGGCCGTCTCCAAGTCGCCGCGCCAGGACAACCCGATCTCACAGTGCGACAGCCGGATCCTCACCGGGTCTTTGGGGTCTTTGGGGTCTTTGGGGTCTTTGGGGTCCACCCGGTGCAGCGCAGCTAGCATCGCCACCAGCTCATCACGGTCCGGCGCGGAGTAGACCTCACCCCACCGGCCCGCGGCCCCCTGCAGGAAGGGGAACACAGCGACGGCGTGCCTGGGCCCGAGCGGCCGCAGCACCTGACCGTCCAGCGCTGGGACCGGGGCGACCACGAACCCGAGGGCAGCCTCACGGTGGAGGGTCACGACGGCATCCATGGCCGCTCGCAGACCCTCGAAGACGACGGGCCTGGTATGTCCCAGCCAGCCCTTGTCGTCCAGGTCGTCGACCGTGACGAACCGTCGTTCTCCCCGGTCGTCGCGGACCACCCAGTGGTAGCTCCCGCCGCCCACCGGGGCGTACCGCAGGGTTGCGGAGCGAATGCCCCATCCGTCGGCTAGGGCATGACCCAGGTCTCGTTCGGTGATCCCGGCGGGCCTGTCCCTCACGAGAGCTCACGGTACGGCGAACGGCCGCACCGCGGTCAACCGATTTTCGCTATGGCTGGCGGATGCCGTCCGGCGACGGAGCGATGGACAGCGCGGTCATCACCTGGCCCCAGGCGAGCTCGGTGCCGGCCGCCAGGCAGCCGTCAACCACCGCATCGGTGCCCAGGGCGCTGACCCTGATGGCCGGCATGACCGGCGCGATCCGCTCGAGCTCCCGGCTGACCACCTCGGCGAAGCCGGGCGCGCGGCCGATCCCGCCGCCGAGCACGATCAGGTCGGGGTCGACCACGGCGATGACGGCACAGATCGTCATGGCGATCAGCTGCGCCTCCTCCGCCACCACGGCCATCGCCCGCTCGTCACCGCCGGCCGCGGCCTCGAAGACGCGCCGGGCCGATACCGGGCCGCGCATGCCGCCGTGACGGGCGGCCCGCACGATTCCTGACGCCGACGCGGCGGCCTCGAGCGTTCCGCGCTTACGTGCCTCATGCT
>JBAUAY010000694.1:0-3043 GCA_049676235.1 Streptosporangiaceae bacterium | reverse complement strand
CTGCCATCCTGGCCCTGATCCTGGGCCTCGTCGGGTTCGCTGTCTCGCTGACCGCGGTGGCCATCCAGTTGCTGCCCAGGCAGTTCACGGCGGGCCAGCAGCGCCAGATCGAGGCGTGGGAAGTCATGCGCCGCTGGCAGACGAGGCCCGCCGGGCAGATCTTCCCGGCCTCGGTCTCCTACCAGCTGCCCGCCAGTTTGCTCCAGGACGCGACCCCGCTTGACCTGGATGCGTTCCGGGTCAGCATCGCGCCGCAGCAATCCGACTGCGTCAAGGCCGTGACCAGCGCGGCGGTCGGCGCGGTGCTGCGCGGGAACGGGTGCGAAGCGGTGCTGCGCGCAACCTACGTCGATGCCACCCGGAGCTATGTGATGACCGTCGGCGTGGCGGTGCTGCCGAACGAAGCCGCGGCCGCCAGCGCCGACAGCAGACTGTCCCAGGCGCGGCTCGCCGTGGCGCGCGATCCGGTCGGCGCCGGCCGGCCGTCGGCCGGCGTCCTGGTGGTCAGGTTCAGGGGCGTGGCCGCCCGGCAGTACGACTACAACAGGCAGATCTCGGCCAGCTTCACGGCCGGCCCGTACGTCATCATGTACGCCGCGGGGTACTCCGATAACCGGCCCCGGGTCCCGGTGTCCGAGGACGACTACTCCGACAAGGAGATGACCTACATGGCGCTGGGCGTCGCGAATTCCGTCGCGAAGACGCTCGCCGCCAACCCCGCCCCTCCGCACTGCCCGGGCACACCCGGATGCTGAACCAGGGATGGCGTTCGGGCCTCGCCCTGCTGGCTGCGTTCGGCATCGTTTGGCTCGCCGCCCTGCCGGGCCCGGCTAGCGCGGCGGTGCGGCAGGAAAGCGGAGAGTTCGCGGGTTCGGCCGCCGCCGACGGCATCAGGGACAATCAGCAGTGGGTGCTGGACATGCTGAGGGTCGAAGCGGCCTGGTCGGTGACCGAAGGTTCCGGGGTGACCGTTGCGGTGATCGACAGCGGGGTCAACCCGGACGTCAGCGACCTGGCCGGATCGGTCATCACCGGCCCGGATTACACGGGCGTGACCACCAGCCCGGCCAGCAGGGACTGGGGCGTGCACGGTACCTGGATGGCATCGCTGATCGCCGGGCACGGCCATGACGGCGGCCTCAGCGGGGTCGTCGGCATCGCGCCCGAAGCGCGGATCCTGTCGATCCGGGTGATCCCGGATCGCCAGGATCCGGACTACGGCAAGTACGAGCGGGAGCCCGAGACCGTCATCCAGCAGTCGCTGGCCGACGGGATCGCCTACGCGGTGGCCCACGGCGCGCGGGTCATCAGCATGTCCATCGGCTACAGCGCGCCGAGCGGCACGGTCAGGCAAGAACTGCAGAAGGCCTACGACCGCGGCGTGGTGGTGATCGCCTCGGCCGGCAACTCGGGCGGCCCGGCCGACTCGAGCCGCGGCGGCGAGGCGCCCGAGTCCTTCCCGGCCAACTACCCGGGCGTGATCAGCGTGGGAGCCGTCGGCTCGACCGGCGCGGTGGCCGGCTTCTCCAGCGACAACCTCTCCGTCCAGGTGGCGGCGCCCGGGGTGTCGGTGCCTGCCCAGGGCCGGGACGGGCAGTACTGGTGGGTCAGCGGCACCAGCCCGGCCTGCGCGCTGGTGGCCGGGGTCGCCGCCCTGATCAAGTCGAGGTATCCGGGACTCGCGCCCGACCTGGTGGCCAGCGCGCTGACTTCGACGACCACGGACCAGCCGCCCGGAGGCTATGACAGCCAGGTGGGGTTCGGCATCGTGGACGCGGCCGCCGCCCTGGCCAGGGCCGGGGAACTGGCGGGCGCCCGGACCACGGAGGCCGGCCTCAAGGCCGCCGTCCTGTATCGCGGCGTGCTCCCGCAGCCGCCGGTCGGCCCGCGGGGTTCCGGGGCGCTCGTCCTGTTCGCGCTCCTCGCGCTGACCTCGCTGGTGCTGACCGTCGCCGCCGGGACCCGGCTGGCCGTGCTCCGTCGTGCCCGGGGCCGGGCGAACCAGTGACGGCCGGCCCGGGGGATGCCGCTGGATCGCGGCCGGTCGACGACTTCGCCAGCCACGTGCTCGACGTGGTGGACTCGATCCCGTCCGGCCGGGTGATGTCCTACGGCGATATCGCCGAGTACCTGGGGCACGGCCCGGGCCCCCGGCAAGTCGGCCGGGTGATGGCCGTCTACGGTGGCGCGGTGGCGTGGTGGCGCGTGATTCACTCCGACGGCACGCCCGCCCCCGGTCACGACAGCGTGGCGCTCCAGCACTACCTGGCCGAGGGCACGCCGCTCCGCTCGGCCCGCCCGCCCGTCCGGGTGGACATGCGCCGCGCCCGCTGGGTTATGAGGCCTACGGGGCCTATCGGGCCTTCGGGGCCTTCAGGACCCGGCTGATCCCGGCCCCGGTAGCCCGGCAGACCGGCCTCGCCGCGACACGCTGGGTGTTCGGTGGATCAGCCGCGAAATGTCAGTGGCGTCTGCTGGAATTCGGTACTGATGGACCAGTCCCACGCACCCGCGTACCGCCTCGTCCGCCGGCCGTTGCCGGCGGCCTCGGCGCCGCGCCTGGACCAGGCGCAGCAGCAGGTGGTGGACCACGAGGGCGGCCCGCTGCTGGTGCTGGCCGGGCCCGGCACCGGCAAGACGACCACGATCGTGGCCGCCGTGGCCGACCGGATCGAGCGGCGCGGCATAGCGCCCGAGCGGATCCTGGTGCTGACCTTCAGCCGCAAGGCGGCGGCCGAGCTCCGCGAGCGCATCACCGCCCGGCTGCGCCGGACCACCCGCGAGCCGCTGGCGGTGACCTTCCACAGCTACGCCTACGCGCTGGCCCGCCGCGAGTTCGTGCTCGCGGGCGACGAGCCGCCGCGGCTGCTTTCCGCGCCCGAGCAACTGCTCGAAGTCCGCCGCATGCTGCGCGGCGAGGCTCAGGACGGCGGCGCCCGCTGGCCCGAGCGGCTCCGGCCGGCCCTGGCCACCCGGGGCTTCGCCGAGGAGGTGCGTGACCTTCTGTTGCGGGCCGCCGAGCGCGGCCTGGACGGTCGGGGGC
>JBAUAY010000693.1:0-2111 GCA_049676235.1 Streptosporangiaceae bacterium | reverse complement strand
TTGGCTGCGCGGTGAAGGCAACCGCCCGATGGCGGCCAGTCAGCACCCACGCAGTGTCTACATAGTAGACCTACAAGGTCAACCTACAGTGTTACCATAGAGTTATCAACTTCGCAGATCACCGGGGCCATGGGAGCTCATCATGAAAATGCTCGTCGTGGGCGCGGGCGTGATCGGAACGGTGTACGGCGCCCATATGGCCGCCGCGGGAAGCAAAGTCTCGCTGCTGAGCCACGGGCCGAGGACCAGTTATGTGGCCGCGGGAGGCCTTTCCGCCCGCGATGTCCGCGGCGGAGGGCGGGTCGACGCCGAAGCGGACGTGGTGCCGGACGCCTGCGGGGATTATGACGTCGTCCTTGTCGCGGTCCGGCGTGATCAGCTTGCCTCAGCATGCGCCGGGCTCGCGGTCCTGGCCGGGAAGCCGGCCGTAGTTTTCTTCGGCAATAACCCGGCGGGCCGGGGGGCGATCCCCGGTGATCTGCCCGGCGAGGTCTACCTGGGGTTTCCCGGCGTCGGCGGCGTCATGACCCGCGGCGTCGCTGACTACGTCCGGATACGGCAGCAGCCGACGGCTTTGCCGAAGGCAGCGGATCCCCGGCTGGCCGCGCTGGAATCGGCCCTCTCAGGGCGTGGGTTCGCTGTCCAGCGGGTCACTGACATGGATGGGTGGCTGGCCTACCACGCAGCGTTCGTCGCGTGCGTCGCGGCGGCCCTCTACCGGTGCGGAACCGACCCCGTCCGTCTCGCCGCGGACCGCGCGACCCTCACGCTTATGTGCCGGGCCATAACTGGAGCATTCGCTGCCCTGCGCACTGACGGCACGGCCGGACTCCCCCGCAACCTCGCTGTCCTGCACAGCCCGCTGCTCAGGGCGGTTGCTGTCCGCTACTGGGCCCGGACCATGCGCTCGCCAACGGGCGAGCTGTGCTTCGCCGCGCACTCGCGGCACGCCGAGGCGGAGATGCGATCCCTGGGCCAGGACGTGGCCGCCAGGATCACCCACTCCCCTGCCCTAAGCGAACTTCTCCGCCCGCTCGAGCACCAGCTATGACACGCCGACCGCAGCGGGCTGCTCGCGGCGAGAGAGCACCGAGATGAAGAAGATGAAGATCTGCGCGCGTCAGTGACGGGTTGTCCATCGGGGCCCCGTCAGGGACCATGCCGACTCCCACGCGGCTAGCCGCCGTCGGTCGAGCGCGAGCCGGCACAGCGCATAGGAGATGAGCAACGCTATCCCGGCGCCCCCGGCCACCGCGGCGCCCAGGGCCAGCGCGTTAATGATCATGGTGACCTGGCCGTCCGAAGGTGCGACCGGCTGACCCGCGCGATCCAGCCAGACCGGTATCCGGGCGCCCGCCGTCGCACCGATGATGTCCGGCGTGGTCGCGGTGGTCAGCACCCCGGACTGCTCGCCGCCCCCCGGGCCGCGCCAGTGCGCTTCAGCCCGCCCGAACTGGGCCGTGCTGCCGTAGAACGGCCCGGCTTGAATCAGCACGGCCACAGCCGGGCGCAGGCCGGCCGAGGCCGCGCGCTGCGACAGGTACGTGTGCGCGCCAAGGATGGACGCCACGACTATGGCCATGAGGAAAGCTGCGGAGAATGCCACCAGGACCGCGCCCTCGATCCTGTCAACGGGCCGCCTGAGCGTGTTCCGCCCGGCCAGCCATCGCACCAGCCGGGACATCCGGCGATGCGTCCCTGGTTTGTTGACGTTCATGATCATCGCCCCGCGGCTTCCCGGTGTGACGTCTCGGGCGCAGCAGCGGACTCGATCGCCCTGACCAGGCGGGATAGCCACGCGTAGTCGTTGGCGGCGGGCGCGGTCCGATCGGAGCGCTCGCGGGCCAGGGCCGGGTCTGATTCGGAGGATTGCACTGCGGGACTCCTGGAAGGCACATCGCGGCTGGGCTAGTCGATGTGCCGCCGGGGTCCCGAGCGGCGGACACCGGGTAGGAGCCGCGTCGTGAATCGCGCCAGTAACCCGGAGTGTTCATTACCAAGATAACCCCTCAGACGGCTGATGGCGGCCCGCGCCGGCCTCGGACTTGACATCGGACGTTGAGAAGGGGCATCCGCCTCCGGCGGATCCGATCATGATCCCGAACGGGCTG
>JBAUAY010000692.1:0-2433 GCA_049676235.1 Streptosporangiaceae bacterium | reverse complement strand
GTTAGAGGCCTTGTGCCGCCGGATGTCCCGGCTCGCGGTGCGCGGCGCGGTGATGGTGATGCCGGGTTCGACGGTGACCTGGTAGGTGTCTGCTTCCACGCTGACCTCGGCGGTCTTGCGGGCGTGCGCCAGGCCGACCTGAATCTTCTGCCCGCCGATCATGATGGCCCCGCGGGCCGAGACCCGCCGTGTCACTACCAGTGGTTCGGGCAGCTGTGGCGGCTGGGCTGTTCCGGCGCGCGCCCCCCGCAGCCGGGACCGGGCTTCTGGCAGGAGGGGGCAGGCGATCGTGCCGGCCAGGATGCCGCCAGTCAGGATGTGGGCGACCGGGCCGTCCAGCCGCAGTGTCACCCGCTGCCCGGCCAGCGGCAGCCCGGCGCTGAGCATGTGATCTCCGAGGCTGACGTTGCCCGAGGCGTTCACGGTCCGCTCGACCTCGATCACGTCACCGGATGCCGGGGGCAGCGGCGGCGGCCCGGCGGGGCTGGCACCGGCCGCGGCGAGGCGGGCCAGGTCGCGGGCATCGAGCCGGGACGGCAGGGTCTTGACCCGGTAGCCGTCCAGCAGCACGTGCACCCGGTCCAGTCCGGCCCACAGCCGGACGGTGCGGCCGGTCATCGCGGGCCCGAGCCAGATTTGCTGGCCTGCCAGCCACAGGTTCCCCGACGGCGGCACCACCCGGTCCAGCTCCACCGCCTGCGCGCCAGCCGACACACGGTCGACGGTCGGCCCGGACAGCAGCGGGCTGGCATCGGCGTCAGGGATGCTGACAGGCTCCGCAGACTCGGCCGTCCGCGCAAGCTCGGCCGGTACCCGCAGGCCCAGGACGTCTGAGGAGGCACGGGTGAACCGGGCTGCGGGGAAGCCCATCGCCAGGGACTGGTGCGGCCGGTCGGTGTTGTACTGCTTGCGCCAGGTATCCACCGCGGCCTGCGCGTCCTCGATGCTGGCGAACGGGCCGTGCACGTTCAGCAGCTCCTGCTGCAGGGTCTGGTGCAGCCGCTCGATCTTCCCCGTCGTGGTGGGCGACCTCGGTTTGGTCAGCCGCTGGATGATGCCGTTCTCCCGGCAGATCCGTTCGAACAGCACCTCCGCCGGGCGGGGCCGACCGAACCGCCCGGTGAACTGCTTGCCGTTGTCGCTGAGCACTTCGGCGGGAATCCCGTACTCCTGCATTGCCGTCACGAACGCCAGGCACACCGCGCGGGCAGTGGCCCGCAGTACGACGGTGGCGATGACGCAGAACCGGGAATAGTCATCAATCCCGGTGATGATCTTGCACTCGCGGCCATCGGCCAGGAACAGGCTGGCCGTGACGTCCATCTGCCACAGTTCCATCGCCGCCGAACGCTCCCAGCGGCGGTACTGGTCCCGGCGCCTGCGCCGCGGCACCGGCTGAAGCAGCTGATGGCGGACCAGCACCCGGTAAACCGTCGACCGGGACACCGGATGACCTCGCTTGCCGAGCTCGAAGACCAGGCGGCGCGGACCCCACCGGCGATGCGAGCCGCGCAGGTCGCAGATCACCGCTTCCACCTCGGCGCTGATCCGCCACGGATGCGACTTCGGCGCATGCGACCGGTCAGCCAGCCCCTCAATTCCGCTGTCCCGGTAACGGGCCACCCACCGGTGCACGGTCTGCCGGGCCACTCCGAACCGCTCCGCGACCTCGGTTACCGGAATGCCATCCAGCACCTGCAGCACGGCCTGGTACCTCTGCTCTACCACCTTCAACTCCCGAAGCATTGCGGGAGTGTCGCGCATCAAGTGAAGCCACGGTGTCACATATCAAGCGGAGCCTGACACTGCATGCCCCTGCAGGCTGTGACAACTTTCTCTACGGCTTCAAGGACGCGCCTGCGGCGCGCCAGCCGTCCGGCCCGCGGGGCCGGACTGGCCGCAGCGGGCGCGTAGTCATCGGCGTAATGCGGCACTGGCGAACCGAGCGCCACCAGGGCCAGGAGTGGGGTCGGTGGGACAACGGCGGACTGTGGGGGCGGCGGCCTGACGCGCCCTGCCGGGCGAAAGCCCTACGGGCGCGGCGCCGCACGCCGGTCAGCTGGCCCGCACCGGCAGGCGAGTGGCTCAGGCCGTAACGGGTCCCGAGGACCGTGCCAGTGTCATCTGACCGGGGCGTCCTCCGCGCCGGGCATCCTCTCGCCGCGCAAAGATCACCATCAAGGGCGCGCCCGAGGGCGCGTCGCTGACGCGATGGCGCAAGCGCCACCCTTGACACTGATCTTCCCCGGCAAGACCTCGGCACCTATCAGGAGGACGGCGCGAATCGGAGTCGGTGTCAAGGCTCCTGCTGGCACACTAGAGGCATGCCTGATCCCAAGGGGGCCCGACCTGTGAGCGACTTTGCTGCGCTCCGAGGTACCTGGGAGTCTCAGTCCCCTGCTCAGCAATCCCAATCGCTCGTCACTCTTTACG
>JBAUAY010000691.1:0-2252 GCA_049676235.1 Streptosporangiaceae bacterium | reverse complement strand
GTGATGCGCCGCCCCGTCCTGTACGCGGCCCGGGAACGTCCGCGACGTCGCGGCGCCCCCCGGCGCCACGGCGCTGGTCGGCGGGCAGACGGCCGCGCTGGCCGATGAGCTGTCCAGCATCGGCCAGACCCTGCCGTGGATGGCGCTGGCCGTCGTGCTGGCGACGTTCGTGCTGCTGTTTCTCGCGTTCGGGTCACTGGTGCTGCCCGTTGAGGCGATCGTGATGAACATCTTGTCGCTGTCGGCGATGTACGGGGTCGTGACGTGGATCTTCCAGGACGGGCACCTGTCCGGGCTGCTTGGCTTCACCCCGAACGGGACGATCAGCCCCACCATCCCGGTCCTGATGTTCGCAATCATGTTCGGGCTATCCATGGACTACCAGGTGTTCCTGCTGTCGCGGATCCGCGAACGCTACGACATCACCGGCGACAACACCGCCGCGATCGCCACCGGCCTGCAGCGTACCGGCGGCGTGATCACCAGCGCCGCGCTCCTGCCGGTCATAGTGATCGGCGCGTTCTCTGTCTCCAGCATTACCTTCATCAAGCTGCTGGGCGTCGGATGATCGTGGCCCTGATCCTCGACGCGACCCTGGTGCGGATGCTGCTGGTGCCCGCCACCATGCGCCTAGTCGGCAACGCGAACTGGTGGGCACCCGAGCCGCTGCGCCGCTTCTACGCTCAGCACGGTATCCGCGAAGACGACGGCCCGGGACCAGGCGCGATCGCGGAACCTCTCCCCGCGCCGGCCCGCACGTAGCGGCGCGCAAAAGGGCCACGATCGTGTACCCAGCACACCAGCAGACGACTGACACGCAGGGGAGGAACACCGAGATGAACCTGGACGACACGACCTCGACAGCGCCGGGTCCGCAGTGCTCGCCGCGGCCCGGCTGCCGCCCGCGGCACCAGCTTCGGGCTGGTGTCCAGCACGGTTCCGGTTTCGTCACTAGACTGGGCGGCGTGCCGGGTTGCCCAGGCCGGGCGGGTGTTGGCTGCTCGCGGCCGCCTGGTCCTGGTGGATCTGCACGCCATCGGCTACCTGCGGGTGCTGTAACCACTGGCCAGGCGCCCGGGCTGCAACGTTAGGTTCCCGGACCGTGCTGGGCATGGAATCCGGGCTTCTGGAGGAGGATCTGGCCATGAGTGACCGCACACCGGCGGGAGACGCCGACGACCAGCGTGGCAGCGAGCCTGACCTGTCGGCCACCGATGAGTTCGCCAAGATGCGGGCCGTGATGCGCGCATCAGAAAAGCACCGGGAAGGCGGGGTCGATCCAGAACTCGAGGTAGCGGACGCAGATCCCGGCCCTGACGCCTGAGCCCGGGTCGTCTCGCGGGGCATTCTTACCGTGCGTGAAACTCGTTCATCGGCGCTAACGACGCTGCTCTATCTGAGCGCAATCAGCCTTTGGATTCGGCGGCGGCCTTAAGATGCCGCACCCGCCAACCGGCATTCTCAGATGTCGGCTGCTATTTCGTCGCCGTCACTGCCTGGATGATGACGGCATACCGGCGGTGCCACTGCAGTGAGTGCAATCCCGCTGCCGTCAGCAGATAGGCAGCCCGCCGTCTGGTGCGTGCCTTGCCCCGCCGTCCGGCCAGCAGGGTCGGCAGCAGCAGCGCCGAGAACAGGTCGGCCAGGACAAGGCAGCCACCAGGCGCGAGCACCCGGGCGCACTCAGCCAACCCTGCCCGCTGGTCCGCCCAGTGATCGAACGAGGTCGTGCTGACCACCAGATCGAAGGTCGCCGCGGGCCAGGGCAGTCGCTCGGCCGTGCCCACCACGAAACGCAGCCGGTCATCAGCTGCGGCGTCCCTGGCCACCTCGATCATGGCAGGCGCCGCGTCGATCCCGGCCAGGACCTCCGCCTGCGGGGCGCAGGCGGCAAGTCGGCCAAGCAGGTAGCCCGTCCCGCACCCGACGTCGAGTATCCGCTTCGGGGCTGGCATACAGGTACGAGCCAGGTCCGCCGTGCGGTCGGCGATCTGGTGATGCAACTGGCCACGCCAGCCCTCGTCGTAGCCTTGCGCGCGCTCGCCGAACGCCGCGACATCACGATCACGAGCCATACCTAATCCTGACATCCGCGCCGTTCCTGCTTTCCTAGTCCGTAGCCGGGGTAAGCCAGCGGTCGAGGTCGTCGAGGACCGCTTCGATGGCTGGTCGCAGCTCGTCGGCGATCTGGTCCTGGCTTTGGCCCTCGCGGGTGCGGCGTCCGGCTTCGGTGATGATGATCTGGAAGACGC
>JBAUAY010000690.1:0-2776 GCA_049676235.1 Streptosporangiaceae bacterium | reverse complement strand
CGACTACAGCGCCGGATCCTCGTGGGTGGCGGGGACCAGCGACGTGGAAGCGCTGCGCAAGTTCCGGGCCAGCGCGCAGTGGGACAACTGGATCAAGGACCTGACCACCGAGCAGTACCAGCTTATCTACGAAGAGCCGGTCTACCCGAAGAACCTCTACCTGAACCGCGCCCCGTACAAGCACGACGAGTACCGCCGCGAGGTCATCGACCGGCAGATCGAGCTGATGCACGAGCGCGACGTCTGGCGCCGCCCGAATAAAGGCTGAGCCAAGAGCTTGAGCCTGGCGGGTGTTACGTCAGCTGCCGATGTAGCTCATGACGTGCTTGATCCGGGTGTAGTCCTCGAAGCCGTACATGGACAGGTCCTTGCCGTAGCCGGAGTGCTTGAAGCCGCCGTGCGGCATCTCGGCCACGATCGGGATGTGGGTGTTGATCCACACCGCGCCGAAGTCCAGGCGCTTGGCCATCCGCATCGCGCGGCCGTGGTCCTTCGTCCACACGCTCGAGGCCAGCCCGTACTTGACGCCGTTGGCCCAGCGGACCGCCTCGTCCTCGTCGGTGAACCGCTGGACGGTGATGACCGGGCCGAAGATCTCGTCCTGGATCATCTCGTCGTCCTGGCGCAGCCCGGCCACGACGGTGGGGGCATAGAGGTAGCCGCGCTCCCCCACCCGGTGCCCGCCGGCCACAACCTCGGCGTGCGAGGGCCTGCGCTCGATCATGCCCTCGACCCGGGTCAGCTGGTTTGGGTTGTTCAGCGGCCCGAAGTAGGCGTCGGGCACGTCGAGCCCGCCGGTGATGGTGTTGCCGGCCTGCTCGGCCAGCGCCGCGGTCAGGTCGGCAGCGATGCCCGGTCCGACCAGCACACGGGTGGCCGCCGTGCAGTCCTGCCCGGCGTTGAAGTAGCCGGCCCCGGCGATGCCTTCCGCGGTAGCCGCCACGTCGGCGTCGTCGAAGACCACGACCGGCGCCTTGCCGCCGAGTTCGAGGTGGACCCGCTTGAGGTCATCGGCGGCCGTGCGCGCGACCTCCATGCCCGCCCGCACCGAACCGGTGATCGACACCATGCTCGGCGTCGGGTGCGAGATGAGCTCGCGGCCCGTGTCGCGGTCACCGCAGATGACGTTGAACACGCCAGGCGGCAGGAACTCGGCCGCGATCTCGGCCATCAGCAGCGTCGACACCGGCGTGGTGTCGGAGGGCTTGAGCACGACGGTGTTGCCGGCCGCGATGGCGGGCGCGAACTTCCAGACCGCCATCATCATCGGGTAGTTCCACGGGGTCACCTGGGCGCATATCCCGATGGGCTCGCGCCGGATCATCGAGGTGTGGTCCTTCATGTACTCGCCTGCGCTACGGCCCTCGAGCACCCGGGCGGCGCCGGCGAAGAACCTGATCTGGTCCACCGCAGGCGGGATCTCCTCGGAAGCCGTCAGCGCGACAGGCTTGCCGGTGTTGCGGGTCTCGGCCGCGACGATCTCGTCGGCGCGTTTTTCCATCGCGTCGGCGAACCTGAACAAGGCCAGGCTGCGCTCGGACGGCGTGCTGTCCCGCCACCCCTCGAACGCGTTCGCCGCGGCCTGCATGGCGGCGTCCACGTCCTGGCGGCCTGATACCGGTGCCTGCGCGTAGACCTCGCCGGTGCTTGGGTCGATTACGTCACTGGTGCGCCCGTCGCTGGTGTCGACGAACTTGCCGTTCACGAAGTTTTGCAGCGGCGACCGCGGCGTCCCGTCTGTCATCGTGAGCCTCCATCCGCGGAGTGTCCAGGTCCTTTGTGATCCCGTATGTCGAGCTTCGCAGAGTTAGACTATCTCCACAAGTGATTCAGTTGCTATCCTAACAATTACCTACGAAATCAGTTGACCGGCCTGCGGACGTGACACGGAGCTCAGGATAGGAGACGGCGGTATGGCGCGTAGCCCGAGGACGCTCCCGTCCCACAATCCTGGTGGTGTCGTACCCGACGATGTCTCAAAGCAAATCATCGAGCAGTTGCAGCAGGACGGCCGGCGTTCCTACGCCGCCATCGGCAAGGTCATCGGGCTGTCCGAGGCGGCCGTCCGGCAGCGCGTGCAGCGCCTCCAGGACGCGGGCGTGATGCAGATCGTCGCCGTGACCGATCCGCTGACGCTGGGCTTCCGGCGCCAGGCCATGATCGCGATCAAGACTGACGGTGACCTGGAGAAGGTGTCCGGCCAGCTCGCCGACATGGAAGAGATCGACTACGTCGTCATCACCGCAGGCTCATTCGACGTGCTGGCGGAAGTCGTCTGCGAGGACGACGATCACCTGCTCGAGATCCTCGGCCGGGTGCGTGCCGTGCCGTGCGTCACCAGCACCGAGACATTCGTGTACCTCAAGCTCCGCAAGCAAACCTACTCATGGGGAACAAGATGACATCCTTCGAAGACTCGCAGGAAGCCGCCAAGCGTAATCTCTGGCTGCATTTCACCCGGATGTCGACCTACGAGCAAGGCGATGTCCCGGTGATCGTACGCGGCTCCGGGGCCTACGTCTTCGACCAGCGCGGCCGGCGTTACCTGGACGGGCTTTCCGGCCTGTTCGTCAGCCAGGTCGGCCACGGCCGCACCGAGATCGCCGAGGCCGGGGCGCGGCAGGCGGCCGAGCTCGCGTACTTCCCGCTGTGGTCCTACGCGCACCCTAAGGCCATCGAGCTGGCGGCCCGGCTGGCCGAGCTGGCCCCCGGGAACCTGAACCGGGTCTTCTTCACCACCAGCGGCTCGGAGGCGGTCGAGTCGGCGTGGAAGCTG
>JBAUAY010000689.1:0-10822 GCA_049676235.1 Streptosporangiaceae bacterium | reverse complement strand
GACCCAGCCCCCCCGGCCTCCCCGGAGTCCGCGGCACCCGGCGCCCCGCCCGCCGGCGGCCTGCCGCCCGATGCCGGCGATCCGTCGGCGGTGCCCGGTATGGCTTGGTCACGCTGGTCGGTCTCGTCCGCCTGGCGGAGGGCGCCGAGCATCCGGCGCATCTCGTCGAGAGCCTCCCGGCTGGTGGCCTGGATGGCACCGAGGGCGTTGCGCGCGTCGGCGGGCTGGGTGTCGATGACGTACTGGCCGTAGCCCGCCTGGACGGCGATGACGCTCATGCTGTGCGCGACCACGTCGTGCAGTTCCCGGGCGATGCGCAGGCGCTCCTCGGCGACCGCCTTGCTGGCCGCCTCGTCTTGCAGCCTGACCGCGTACCGGCGCCGCTGACGCACGATGTAACCGGTGAACCAGGCGATGATCACGCACAGCGCGACGGAAACCAGACTGCCGTTCCGGAGAAATCCACCCCCGGTCACGTAGATGAGCAGCGCGTCGGCCACCAGGGTGGCGAACACCGCGATGAGCACGCGCACCGCGGCCTGCCGGTGTTCGTAGGTCGCCGCGACCAGGTAGAGCACGTAGGCGACGGGCAGGAAGTAGGTCACGGTACCGTTCTCCGGGCCGGTCAGCGCGGTCACGACGACCGAGCCGGCCAGCAGCACGCCGAGCATCAACGCCGGACGGCGGCGGCGCATGCCTACCGCCAAGACCGCCACTATGACCAGGAACATGGCCAGCGGCCAGGTGACCGAGAGCGGGCGGTAGGACACGAAACCGTGCGGGCTTTCGATAGCCCGGATGACGCCGTGCCTGATGGTCGCGAAGAGGATCAGGCCGAAGACGGCGCCGACTACGTAGTCCAGGGCGGCCCAGTGCCGGGGACTGAGCCGCTTGGTCAGCGGCGGCCGCTGACGTGCGGCCGGAACGTCCGAGAGGGTGCGCACGAGACTACCGTAACCGCCATCACCGGCCGGGGCGTCATCCTACAGGCGTAGGCCGCACGGCACACCGAGACCGGGCTCTGGCCCAGGGGACCGGGTGCGTCTCACTCTGGCGGGCGATGACACGACCGTGCCGTGCTGGCACGGTAACACACATGCCATCCAGCCAGGCTCCGCCTATCCAGACCGGCGCCGTCATCGAGACCACGTTGCTGACCAAGGTGTACCCGGGTGACGTAACCGCGCTTGACGCTCTCACCGTCTCGGTCGCGCCCGGCGTCACCGGGCTGGTCGGCGCCAACGGCGCGGGCAAGTCCACGCTGATAAAGATCCTGCTCGGCCTCATCCCGGCGACCAAGGGCCAGGCCAAGGTGCTCGGCCGCGACTGCGGAACCAGCGGCGAGACGATCAGGACCCTGCTCGGCTACATGCCGGAGCACGACTGCCTGCCGCCCGACGTGACCGCGACCGAGTTCGTCACTCACCTGGGCCGGATCTCCGGTCTGCCGCCCACGGTGGCCAAGGAACGCGCCGCGGAGTCGCTGCGGCACGTTGGCCTGCACGAGGAGCGGTACCGGCTGATCGGCACCTACTCCACGGGCATGAAGCAGCGGGTCAAGCTGGCCCAGGCCCTGGTCGGCGCGCCTCAGCTGATGCTGCTCGACGAGCCGACCAACGGGCTCGACCCGGCCGGACGCACCGCCATGCTCGAGCTGATCGGCCGGATCGGGGCGGAGTTCGGCATCTCCATCGTCGTCGCCTCGCACCTGCTCGGCGAGATCGAGCGGATCTGCGACCACCTGGTCGCGATCGACAGCGGACGGCTGCTCCGCGCCGACTCGATGACCAGTTTCACCCAGGCGAGCCAGGTCCTGGCGGTAGAGGTCGAGGAAGGACTCGTCCAGCTGCAGGCCGAACTAGCCGCCCGCGGCCTGGCTGCCACCGCTGCGGCCGGCACCGCGATGGGTAGCACCGCGATGGGTAGCACCGCGCCGGGCAGTACCGCCCAGGCCAGGACCCTGCTGGTGCCGCTCGGCGGGGACGACACCTACGACGTCGTGCGTGACTGCGTGGCGGCTCTCGCCCTGCCGCTGTGTCGGCTGGAGCAACGGCGGCATCAGGTCGAAGAGCTCTTCCGTGACGAGGAGGTGCGGAATGGCTAACCAGGCCCAGTCCCCGGCCGCCGGGGTCATCCATGACCTCGGTTATCGCGGCTACGACGGCCCCCGGCTGGGCCGGACCCAGATCGTCAGAGCGCTGACCTGGCACAGCTTGCGCTCCGCGTTCGGCATCGGCCGGGGCGTGAAGGGCAAGATCGTCCCGGTGCTGGCTTTCATCGCGATGTGCCTGCCCGCGCTGGTGAACGCGTTCGCGGTGGCTCGCGGCAACCAGCGGCTGTTCGGCTACGACGTCTACGTGCCGGGGCTGCGGGCCGCCCTGGTCACGATCTTCATCGCCGCGCAGGCACCCGAACTCGTCTCGCGGGACCTGCGCAGCCACGTCCTGCCGTTGTATTTCTGCCGGCCGTTGCGGCGCAGCGACTACCCGCTGGCCAAGTATCTGGCCCTGACCGCGGCCCTGCTGATCCTGATCGAGATACCGCTGCTCATCTTGTACGTGGGCACGATCGCGTCGGCCAAGGGCGGCGCGGCCATCTGGGCCGAGACCAGGGCGCTGATCCCCGGACTGGGCGTCGGCCTGATGTGGGCCCTGCTGTTCGCGGCGATCGGCCTGGTGCTGGCGTCCTTCACCGGGCGGCGCGCGTACTCGACCGGGATCGTCGCGATCTCGTGCGTCCTCACGTTCGTCCTGGCCCTGCTGCTGATCCAGGCCGAAGGAGGGACATCGGCCACGTCTACCGGGGCACGGGTCGCCGGGCTCCTCAGTCCGTTCACCATCCTCGACGGGGTGCGCGTCTGGCTCGGCGGCACCTCGCCGGGGCTAGTGGCCAATCCAGGCCGCTACGGGCCGCTCTACGGCGTCCTGGCGGTGGTCTTGCTCGCGGCCTGCCTCGGGGGCCTGGCCGCGAGATACCGGAAGGTGAGCCAATCATGACCATCGAACTGCGTAGCGTATCGCGCTGGTATGGCAACGTGGTGGCGGTCAACGACATCACCATGTCCATCGGCCCCGGGGTGACTGGCCTGCTCGGGCCGAACGGCGCGGGTAAGTCGACGATCATGCACATGATCGCCGGCTTCCTGCCGCCGTCGCGCGGTGAGCTCACCATCGGCAGCCGGTCAGGTGGCAGCAGCTCGACCTGGCGTCACCCGGCCGTGTACCGCCAGGTCGGCCTCGTGCCCGAACGGGACTCGGTGTACGCCTTCCTGACCGGGGATCAGTTCGTCACGTCGACCGCGAAGCTGCACGAGCTCCCGGATCCGGGTATGGCAGCGGCCCGGGCGATCGCCATGCTGGACATGGCCGAGGCGGCGGACCGCAAGATCGCCACCTATTCCAAGGGCATGCGCCAGCGGATCAAGGTGGCCGCGGCGCTCGTGCACGACCCGGAGATCCTGCTGCTCGACGAGCCGTTCAACGGGATGGACCCGCGCCAGCGGCTGCACATGATGGACCTGCTCGACAAGCTCGGCAGCGAGGGCCGGACGATCCTGTTCAGTTCGCACATCCTGGAAGAGGTCGAGCGGCTGTCCGGCACCATCCAGGTGGTGGTGGCCGGCCGCCTAGCCGCCTCCGGCGACTTCCGCGCGATCCGGCGGCTGATGACGAGCAGGCCGCACGTGTTCACGGTGCGCTCGTCCGACGACCGCCTGCTCGGCGGCACCCTGATCGGCCGGCCCGCCGTGACGGCCGTGGAACTGACCAGAAACGGGCTGCAGGTACGGACCTCGGACTACGGCGCGTTCTGCCGTGACATCGCGGTGCTGGCCCGTGACCACGACATCCGGCTGCGCGAGGTGCTGCCCACGGACGAGTCCCTGGAGAGCGTCTTCGCCTACCTGGTCGCCGACTGAGCTCAATCGCTACGACAGGAGCAGCGAATCACATGTCTGGCTTCTTCAACCCCACGGTGGCGTTGATCACCCTGCGCGCGACCCTGAGCCGCAAGCGGGCGCTGCTGTTCGCGATCCCCGCGGTGGTCCTGATCTTGTTCACGCTCGCTCTCAGGGCCTCGCGGCCACCGCTGCGGCCCTGGCCGTCGCACGTCCTGGGCACGTTCGGGTTCTCGGTCCTGCTGCCGCTCACCGCGCTGATCATCGGCACTAGCGTGCTCGGCGCCGAGATCGACGACGGCAGCATCGTCCACCTGCTGGCCACGCCGGTGCGCCGGTCCTCGGTGGTGGTGACCAAGTTCGTGATCGCGACCGGGCTGACGATGGTCTTCGCCGCCGTCCCCGAGCTCATCGCCGCCCTGATCGCGGGTGGGGGCAGCGCCCCAGCCCCAGCCGGCACCGGCCCAGGGGGCGCGGGCTTCGGCGGCCTGGTCACCGTCAGCTCGGGCAAGCTGGCCCTCGGCCTGTTCGTCGGGGCGCTGGCCTGTTCGGTGATCTACAACGCGGTCTTCGTCATGGTCTCGGTGGCGACCACCAGGGCCATCGCCGTCGGCCTGCTGTACGTGCTCGTCTGGGAGACGCTGCTGTCCAATTTCGTCAGCGGGGTCAAGTTGCTGTCGGTGAGCCACTACGGCCTTGGCATCGCCAACGGGTTCGTGAACGACTCGGCGCTGGCCGCGGGGCTGACCGTGACGACGTCCGTCGTCATGGGCGTCATCGTCACGGGCATCGCACTGGCCCTGGCCGTCAACCTGCTGTCGTCGTTCACCCTCAAGGGCGAGCCCGCCTGACCACGGGCCGGGCCGGTACTCCCGCCTACGAGAGGGGCTGCCGCTGCGTTCGTGAAGGGCTACGTTCGTGACGGCCAAGAGCACCGGCCAAGTAGCCACCTGCTCCGGCCAGTGAGCCGTTTTAACCCTTTTGCTAGGTTATGTCCGGTTCCTTGTGCGGTGGATCGGGGTTGCGCGGCGGATCGGGGGGCCCGGGGAGTACCGGATCGACCGCATAGCCCCGATCTACCGCGGTAAACGGGGGAATCTTCCAGTTGCCCGCCGCTGACGCGGGGCTAACGGGGTCTGTGATACCAAGCGGACTGGAGTTAACCCGGTTACTTGACCGGCGTCCTAGGCGTCCTCGTCACCGCTGGGGAGCTGGGCGGGAGAACTCGGCGTGCCGACCGCCTCGTGCTCCTCGCCGGCGATCTCCGGGCCGTGCCCATTGCCCGCATCATGGCCGTTGCCGGAACCATGGCCGTTCCCGTGCCCGTCGGCCTCGATCGGGATGGTCTCGGCGAAGGCGCGGTTGGCGGCCGCCCGGAACTTGCCCAGCACGCCGGGCGAGGTTGAAGCGGGCACGCCGTTCGCGTCCTCAGAGCTGGGCGCGGGCATCAGGGCGGGCACCTCCTTCGCCTCGAGCACCGCCCGGCCCTCCTCATTCACCGGTTTGTGGACCTCGATGAACTCGCCGTTCGGCATCTGCCTGATGATGCCCGTCTCGTAGCCGTGCAGCAGCGTCTCCTTGTCCTTACGCTGCAGACCCAGGCAGATACGCCTAGTGACGACGAACGCGAGCACCGGTCCCACGAAGATCAGTACCCGGGAAATCCAGGTGATCGTATACAGCGGAACCTGCAGGAAGTCGGAGAGGACGTCGTTGGCGCCCTCGGCCCATAGGACGCCGTAGAACACGATGACGGCCATGCCGATGCCGGTCCGTACCGGGGCGTTCCGCGGCCGGTCGTTGATGTTGTGCCACGACTTGTCCCCGGTGGCCCATTGCTCGAAGAACGGCCAGAACGCCGCGCCGCCGAGGATCAGGGTGAGCGGCACCGCGAATGGGATGAGCACACTCAGTGACAGTGTGTGCCCGAGGAAGTTGATCTCCCAGGCAGGCATCATCCGCAGTGCGCCCTCCAGGATGCCCATGTAGAAGTCGGGCTGGGACGCGGACGAGATCTGCACCGGACTGTACGGCCCGTACAGCCAGATCGGGTTGATCTGGGCGAAGGTGGCGAGCAGCGCGAGCGCCGCGAAGATGAAGAAGAACCACGCCCCGCCCTTGGCCAGGAAGTACGGATAGAACGGCTGGCCGGTCACGTTCTTCTCGGTGTTCCCCTTGGCCGGCATCTGGGTGTGTTTCTGGTGGACCATGATGAACAGGTGGGCGGTGATCAGCGCCAGGATCAGGCCCGGAACCAGCAGCACGTGGATGATGTACAGCCTCGGAATGATGATGTCGCCCGGGTAAGGCCCGCCGAACAAGAAGTACGCCAGGTAGGTGCCGACGATGGGGATGCCTTGCAGCGCGCCCTCGAAGATCCGCAGGCCGGCGCCGGACAGCTGGTCGTCGGGCAGCGAGTAACCGAACAGCCCCTCGAGTAGCCCCAGCGTGAACAGCCCGATGCCGATCAGCCAGTTGACCTCGCGCGGCTTGCGGTAGGCGCCGGTAAAGAAGATGCGCAGCATGTGAATGATGAGCGAGGCCATGAATAGGTCGGCGGCCCAGTGGTGGATCTGCCGCATCAGCAGGCCGCCCCGGACGTCGAAGCTGATGTTCAGCGTCGACTGGTACGCCTCGCTCATCCGGATGCCGTCGAGCTTGACGTACGAGCCGTGGTAGATCACTTCGTTCATGGACGGGACGAAGAACAGCGACAGGAACGTCCCGGTCAGCAGCAGGATGACGAACGACCACAGCGCGATCTCGCCGAGCAGGAACGACCAGTGGTCAGGAAACACCTTCCGCATCAGCACGCGGAACCCGCGCGCCCCGTGGAACCTGTCGTCAAGCCACCCGCCCACGCCGGTAAGCGGAGCGGGAACGTCAAAGTTGTCGCTCATCCGCGCTCCCAGAAACTCGGACCGACGGGCTGGGTGAAGTCGCTCTTCGCCACCAGGTACCCCTGCGCGTCGACGGTCATCGGCAACTGCGGCAGCGGCCGTGGCGCCGGGCCGAAGACCACGGTGGCGCCGGTCGACGCGTCGAACGTGGACTGGTGGCAGGGGCACAGGAGATGGTGCGTGGTCTGCTCGTACAGCCCCACCGGGCAGCCCACGTGCGTGCATATCCTCGAGTAGGCGACGATGTTCTCGACTGTCCAGTTCATCGTGCCGATCAGCGTATCGCCGTCTGTCGTGGTCGGGATGTTCAGCTCTCCGGGCCGGAACTTGATCAGGGTGACGGTGGCCTTGGCAAGGGCATCGGGATTGTCGGTGAAGCCCTCGGGCACGATCGTGATCGACTGGCCGGGCGCGCTGAACTCGGCCGGGGTGATTGGCTGGTTGGTGCCGTAGACAAGCAGCCGCCGACCGGGGCTCCACACCGTGTGCCGCAGGCTGGTCCCCGGCAGCGGCCCCAGGTCGCGGAGCAGTACGACCGGGATGGCGAGCAGCGGCAGCGTGCCGAGCATCAGGGTGCGCCGCACCAGTGGCCGCTTGACGAACTGGCTGTTCGCCGCGCCCTCCTTGAAGTACTCCTCGAACGCCTGCCGGTCCTTGGTCTCAGAACGCAGTTCGTGCCGCTGCTCGACCATCTCGACGTTCGGCATCAGGTGCCGCACCCAGAGCAGCGCGCCCAGGCCGAGAGCGACCAGCGCGAGGGAAAGCGAGGTGCCCAGGGCCAGGTTGGAGCGAAGCGTCTTGTCGACCGAATGCACCCCGAGGCCGACGTAGGCGGCGATGAATCCGCAGCCGGCGATGAACGCGAACGTGAAGCACGCCGCGACTATCCGTTCGACCCGCTTGGCGTGCAGGAGCACCCTCGGGTCGTCCGGCGGGAGGCCGACGATGTGCTCCCCGCCTTCAGCCTCCGCGACCTCGCCCGCGCCGTCGCCGTCGCCGTCCTCGGCCACGGCCGTCGACCCGAGCAAGCGCGGCGAGGGCGGGGGAGTGCCGATCACCCGGTGCGGCGCAGCAGGGCCGACGGGCCCCTCGGTCTCTTCCATGTCGCTCATGATTACTACTACTCCATCCCCGTCGGTCTTGGATCACGCCGCTTGGCGGTAATCCACAGCGCGATCAGCACCAGGAAGCCCATGCCGCCAAGGAAGACCACCAGGCCCTCGGTGACGGGACCGAGCCGGCCGAGCGAGAAGCCGCCGGGGTTGGGTTCGACCCGCGTCTCGGTGACGTAGGCGATGATGTCGCGCTTGGCCTGCGGGCTGAGCGCCCCGTCGGAAAACACCGGCATTGCCTCAGGCCCGGTCAGCATCGCCGTATAGATCTGCGTGGGAGTGGACTGGGTCAGCGGCGGCGCGAACTTGCCGTAGGTGAGCGCGCCGCCGTCGCCGGCAAAGCCGTGGCACTGCGCGCAGTTTGCCTCGAACAAGTTTGACCCGAGCGCGGTGTCCGCTCCCGCCGTGGATACCTGATCGGCATCGGGAATCGGGGGCCCGCCGCCGAGGGAGGCGACGTAGTCGGCGATCTGGTAGATCTGCTGCTCGCTGAACTTTACCGGCCCGCGGGGGTTTTCCGCGCCGACCTCCTTGGCCGGCATGCGGCCGGTGGACATCTGGAAATAGACGGCGGCCGCGCCGGCGCCGACCAGGCTCGGCGCCTGCGAGGTGCCCTGGGCATCGAGGCCGTGGCAGCTCGAGCAGGTCGCCTGGAACAAGTCCTTGCCCGCCGTGATGTCCTGCTGCGACGCGGGCGGTGCCGACGCCTGCGCGGTGCCCCCCTGACGGGTGAGTGACCCGTAGAGCAGCGCGACAACGACGAGCCCGAGCAGCAGTGCCGCGTAGCCGGCGACCGGGCGCCTGCGCCTGGCGTTGATCCAGCTCACTCGCTGTCCCCTGACTAGTGGATGAGGTAGATGACGGTGAACAGGCCGATCCACACGACGTCGACGAAATGCCAGTAGTAGGACACGACGATCGCGCTGACCTGCTGTTCTCGGGTGAATGTCTTGGCCGCGTAGGTGCGGCCGAGAAGGAAGATGAAAGCGATGAGGCCGCCCGTCACGTGCAACCCGTGGAACCCGGTGGGAATGTAGAACACCGAGCCGTAGGCGCTCGACGAGAGCGTGAGGTGCTGCTTGGTGACCAGGTCAAAGTACTCATAACTCTGTCCGAGGACGAAGTAGAGGCCCATGAAGAAGGTGAGCACGTACCACTCGCGCAGGCCCCAGCTCATCGGGTGCAACAGCGACCTGGTTCGCCTGATCTGGCCGCGCTCGACCGCGAACACGCCCATCTGGCAGGTGACGCTGGACAGCAGCAGGACGGTGGTGTTCGTCGCTCCGAGCGCGATGTCGAGATGCGCGCCCGGCCAGGGCAGTCCCGCGCCCTTGTCCACCGATCTGACGGTGAAATACATCGCGAACAGCGCCGCGAAGAACATCAACTCGGAGGAGAGCCAGATGATGGTGCCGACGCTGACCAGGTTGGGTCTGCTGGCCGGCGTTCGGGGGGTCGTCTCCACGGTTGCTGTCGCCACGGAAGCAATTATTACGACAACCTGTAGGGGATCGCTAGGCGACCCCCCGTGTTGGTGACGCTATCGGTACCATGCAGTGTCATGAAGGTCGTTGTGTACAGCCACGACGCGGATGTCCGGGCCCAAATCAGGCTCGCCATCGGGCGTCGCCCCGCGATGGACGTGCCGGACGCCGAGATCATCGAGGTAGCCACGGAGCCTGCGCTGTTCCGGCTGCTCGACGCCCGCGGCGCGGACGTAATGGTGCTTGACGGGGAGGCGCAGCCAGCCGGCGGCATGGGCGTGTGCCGCCAGGCCAAGGACGAGATCTACAACTGCCCGCCGGTGCTGCTGATCGTCGGCCGGGCCGATGACGGCTGGCTGGCCACCTGGTCACGGGCCGACGCCGTGATCAGCCACCCCATCGACCCGATCGTGCTCGCGCACGAACTGGCCGGGCTGATGCGCGAACGTCCCGCAGTCGGCGGCTGACCCGCCGTAGGTTATTTTTTATCCCGAACGGACTGGGTTTTCACGCCGTCTCATCCCGGCTCGCTCTTCCTCATCCCGAACGACCCGGGTTCACCTTCCCTCCTGGGGGCCTGCCATGGATGCCCGAACCACCTGGCCCGCGCTCTTGTCCGCCCTCATCCGCGGTGATTCGCTCACCGCCGACGAGAGTGAGTGGGCGATGAACGAGATCATGGAGGGCGCGGCGACGCCGTCCCAGATCGCGGGCTTCGGGGTCGCGCTGCGGATCAAGGGCACGTCGGTGGCGGAGATGACCGGGCTGGCCCGGTCGATGCTCGCGCACGCGACGCCGATCGACCTGCCCGGTCAGCTGACCGATCTGGTGGGGACGGGCGGGGACGGGGCGCGCACGGTCAACGTGTCGACGATGGGCACGATCGTGGCGGCGGCCGCGGGTGCGCGGATGATCAAGCACGGCAACCGGGCCGCGTCGTCCGCGTGCGGGGCGGCCGATGTGCTCGAGGCGCTCGGCGTGGTGATCGACCTGCCGCCGGCCAAGACCGTCGAACTGGCCGCCGAAGTGGGCGTGGCCTTCCTGTTCGCGCCGCTGTACCATCCGGCGCTTCGGTACGCGGGCCCGACCCGCAGCGAGCTCGGGGTACCCACCGTGTTCAACGTCCTCGGGCCGGTGGCGAACCCGGCGCGGCCCGCGGCGCAGGCGGTCGGGGTGTTCGACCCGCGGGTGGGCGAGATCATCGCGGGCGTGCTGGCCGGGCGCGGCTGCTCGGCCCTGGTGTTCCGCGGCGCCGACGGGCTCGATGAGCTGACCACGACCGCGCCGTCCACGCTGTGGGTCGTGCACGGCGGCGAGGTGGTCCAGACGGAGTTCGCCCCTTCCTCGCTCGGCCTGCCCGAGGCCTCGGTCGCTGACCTGCGGGGCGGCGACGCCAACCACAACGCGGCCGTGGCCCGCGCGGTGCTGGCC
>JBAUAY010000688.1:0-3720 GCA_049676235.1 Streptosporangiaceae bacterium | reverse complement strand
GGGGCGCCCTGGGCGGGGGCGCCCTGGGCGGGGGCGCGTTCCGGCTCGGCGGCGGACTTGGCGGGTCGGCCAGCAAGCAGCTGATCGCGTACCTGGAGGCGCACCGTGACGGGGCGACCTGGCTGGTCGCCGTGCGGGGGTCCGACGCGGCCGCGGCGATCATCCTGCAGACCGGCGGCATACCGGTCATGGCCATGGGCGGATTCAGCGGCAGCGACCCCGCGCCGACCGTCGCCCAGCTCGAGCAATATGTCAAGGAGGGCAAGCTGCACTACGTGCTGACCGGGAGCACGGGCGGCGTCGGCGGCCGCGGCGGAGGTAGCGGCGCCACCGTCTCGTCTGTTACCTCGTGGGTCGAACAGAACTGCACCGCGGTACCTGAGTCGGCCTACGGCGGTGCTACCACCTCGGCGGGCGCCAGCGCGGCCGCCAGGGCGGTCGCCGCCACCGTCGCGCAGACGCTTTACCACTGCGGATAGACTGCGGGCGCACCAGGCCGCTAATGGCGGGCACCGTGTCATCGGCAGCGGGACGGCCGCCGCCCGGGCGATCAGCGTACCCGGGGCACGCACCATGGACCGTTCGGCCTAAGGAACGTTGCGGCGGCCGCCGGTTACGGCGCGGTCGGCTTATCTGGGTCGGTCGGCTCCGCGGGCTCTTCGAGGCCCGGCGTGATCACTTGGATACCTCCTGGTACGCCTGCCACAGGAGTTCCTCGGGCGGGTCGTCAAGAATCGAGGGCCGGGCCAGGCCGTCGAGCACCACCAGCCGCAGCCGCGCGCCGCGGGCCTTCTTGTCCACGGCCATGGCCTCGCGCAGCGACGGCCACACCCCGGCCGGGTAGGCGGTGGGCAGGCCGACGCTGGCCAGCACGGTCCGGTGCAGCGCGCATGTCTGTTCGTCAAGCCGGCCGGCCAGCCGGGCCAGTTCGGCGACGTACACCATGCCGATGGCGACCGCGGCCCCGTGCCTGAACCGGTAGCCCTCCACCCGTTCGATGGCGTGGCCGAGCGTGTGCCCGTAGTTCAGGGTCTCCCGCAGGCCCTTTTCGTGCAGGTCTTTGGAGACCACTTCGGCCTTGACAGCGATCGCGCGCTCGATCAGCTCACGGGCGTGTGCGCCGTACGGGACCGCGGCTCCCTCCGGGTCTTCCCGCACCCGGTCCAGGATGACCGGGTCGGCGATGAAACCCGCCTTGATCACTTCGGCCAGCCCGCTAACGTAATCCTCGCGCGGCAGCGTCTCGAGCGTGACCAGGTCGGCGAGCACGCCGGCCGGCGAGTGGAACGCGCCGACCAGGTTCTTGCCCTCGGGGATGTCGATCGCGGTTTTCCCGCCCACCGCGGCGTCGGCCATACCGAGCAGCGTGGTCGGGACCAGGATGGTCGCGACGCCGCGGAGCCAGGTCGCGGCGACGAAGCCGGCCAGGTCGGTGGCCGCTCCCCCCCCGATGCCGACCACGCAGTCCGACCTGGTCACGCCGTGCTTGGCCAGCCGGGACCAGAGCCCGGCCGCGACGTCGACGGTCTTGGCCGCCTCGCCGTCGGGCACCGGTTCGGCGCGTACGTTTAGGCCGGCGGCCTGCAGCGCGCCGCAGGCCGGACGGGCGATCTCGCCGAGGCCCTCGGGATGAATGACCGCGACGGTGCGGGCGTGCTTCGGCACCAGGCCGGGCAGTTCGCCGAGTATGCCGACACCGACGATTACCTGGTACGGCGGGCCGCCGTCTGAGGGCGTAACGTCGATCCTGGTCGCGGTCATTTCTTCGTGATCCTGGCCGCGAGGTCGGCCGCGAGCTCGTCCGGATCCAGGTCGTCGGTGGGCACCGTGACCGCGGCCAACTGCTGGTAGATCGCGTCGCGCTCGTCCAGCATGGTCCGCAGGCGCCCGCGCGGGTTGCCGGGGATCACGACCCGAGGCCGGTCTAGGCCGATCCGCCGGGCCACGGTGCCGAACTCCGCGGACAGGTAGACCACCGGCAGGCCGTCGAGCAGGTGCCGGATCCCCGTGTCGAGGACCGCACCACTGCCGAGCGCCAGCACCCCGCCGCGCTGGCGCAGCGGGCCGAGTGCCTGGGTGACCGCGGCGCGCTCAAGCTCGCGGAAGGTCTCCTCGCCGTCCTCGATGAAGATGTCACTGACTGGCTTGCCCGCGGCCGCGCCGACGTCGGCGTCGGTGTCGCGGAACTCCACCCCGAGCCGCTCCGCGAGCAGCGGGCCCACCGCGGATTTGCCGGCGCCGGGCGGGCCTATCAGGACCACGAGGGGCCTTCGGGTCTCCTGGGTCATGAGATCACCAGGGACTTGAGGTAGCTTTCCGCGTTGCGGCGCATCTCTTCCGCCGAGTCACCGCCGAACTTTTCCACTGCGGCTTCGGCGAGGACCAGGGCCACCATCGCCTCGGCCACCACGCCCGCCGCGGGCACTGCGGTCACGTCGCTGCGCTGGTTGATCGCCTTGGCCGGCTCGCCGGTACTGGTGTCGATAGTGTCCAGCGCGCGTGGCACCGTCGAAATGGGCTTCATGGCGACCCGCAGCCGGATCACCTCACCAGTGCTCATCCCGCCTTCGATGCCGCCTGCCCGGTTGGTGCGCCTGGCCACGCCCCGGGGCGTGGCCTCGATCTCGTCGTGGGCCACCGATCCGAGCCGGGCGGCGGTAGTGAAGCCGTCGCCGACCTCGACGCCCTTGATGGCCTGGATGGACATCAGCGCGCCGGCCAGCCGCGCGTCAAGCCGCCGGTCCCAGTGGGTGAAGCTGCCGAGCCCCGGCGGTAGCCCGAAGGCGAGCACCTCGACCACCCCGCCCAGCGTGTCGCCTGCCTTCTTGGCCGCGTCGATCTCGGTCACCATGGCCGTGCTCGTTGTCGCGTCGGAGCAACGCACCGGATCGGCGTCGATGGCGACCGCGTCGTCCGGGCCGGGCATGACCTCGGCGGGGATCCTCACCTCGCCGATCGCGACCACATGGCTGAGGATCTCGATGCCGAGGACCTGGCTGAGCAGGCGCCTGGCCACCTCGCCGAGCGCCACCCGCGCGGCCGTCTCCCTGGCGCTGGCCCGCTCGAGGATGGGGCGGGCGTCTTTATGGCCGTATTTCTGCATGCCGGCCAGGTCGGCGTGGCCGGGCCGCGGCCTGGTCAGCGGCGCGTTCCTAGCCTGGGCGTCCAGAATCTCCGCGGCCACCGGGTCGGGCGACATGACCGTCTCCCACTTGGGCCATTCGGTGTTCGCGATCCTGATCGCGACCGGCCCGCCGAGCGTGCGGCCATGCCTGACGCCCGCGGTCAGCTCCACCTCGTCCCGCTCGAATGTCATCCGTGCGCCGCGGCCGTAGCCGGCCCGCCTGCGGGCCAGGGCGGCGGCGACGTCCTCGGTGCTGACCTGCACTCCGGCGGGCACGCCCTCGCAGATCGCGACCAGTGCGCGCCCGTGGGATTCACCTGCGGTGAGCCAGCGGAACATGCTCATGATCCTATGGGGTCGCGTGTGACGGTGAACTCGACGCCGCGGCGCAGCCGGCCCGCCAGCCGCGCCGCGATGCGGTTGGCGATCCGGTTCACCACGACCTGCCAGTCATCGGGGAGCCGGACGCCTTCGGCCAGGCGCAGCCGGACAGCGAGATCGGCCGGCCGGCCTGGGGCCAGGGTGAACCCGCCGATCACGGGCTCCCCGGCCACGGCTGCCTCAATTTCGGCCCGCAGGTCCGGGTCCTCGTGCGC
>JBAUAY010000687.1:0-8029 GCA_049676235.1 Streptosporangiaceae bacterium | reverse complement strand
TGCCCCGCCGCCCTGGATGTGTTGGTTGTTGCCGATGTCACGTTGGCCTCCCATGCCGGAATCGCCGCAACCTTCGGCGGGACTGCCCGGCGGCTTGGGCCGATTCTTTTGCAGTCGACCGGGTGTGTCATCACCCTGGTGGAGGGTGATTCCTGAAGGTGAGAACCGGATGGGCGATTAGTTGCGCCACCACCGCGGGCGGCGTCCCCGGACGACCCGGGAAACCGCCCGCAACGGGTGACCCGGCGGCCAGCCGCGGTGTGCAGCAACGGGAGCGCGGTGGGAACCTGGCTGCATGCGCGCACTGGTGATCAGCGGGCCCGGGTCGGCGCGGGTGGAGGATGTCGAGGTTCCGGTGCCCGAGGCGGGGCAAGTCGTCGTCGATGTCCGCCGGGCCGGGATCTGCGGGACGGACGTGGAGCTGCTCACCGGGCAGCTGGCGTATTTCGCCCAGGGCAAGACGGCATTCCCGCTGCGGCCTGGGCACGAGTGGTGCGGCGTAGTGTCCGCGCTCGGCGCCGACGTGGACTCCGGATGGCTGGGTGCCCGGGTGACCGGGGACACCATGCTCGGCTGCGGGCGCTGCCCGCGGTGCCTGGCCGGGCGCGGGCACGTCTGCGCGGACCGCCGCGAGGTCGGCATCATGGGCTGGCCCGGCGCGCTGGCCGAGAAGGTGCTGGTCCGCGCGTCCAGCCTGCACCGGCTGCCCGGTACCATCGACGACCGGGGCGGCGCCCTGGTCGAACCGGGCGGTAACGGCTGGCGGGCCGCCTCCGCCGCCCAGGCAGGTCCCGGGAAGCGGGTCCTGGTGTGCGGGCCGGGCACCATCGGGCTGCTGACGGCGGCGTTCGCCCGGGCGATGGGCGCCGAGGTGCACGTCTGGGCCCTGGGGCGCGACCGCGAGGAACTAGCCGCGAGCTTCGGCGCCACCGGCTACTGGACGGCTGATGACCCGCCGCCGGTGACGTACGACGCGGTCATCGACTGCACCGATGACCACCAGATGCCCGCGGCCGCCCTGGCCCGGGCCGAGCCGGCCGGGCGGCTGGTCTACATCGGCATCGCGGGCGTGCCGAGCCCGATCGACAGCCGCGACCTCGTCCTCGGCGACCTGACCGCGGTGGGCATCCTGGGCGCGTCGGCCGGGCTAGCACCCGCGATCGAGCACTTTGCCGACGGCCGGGTGAATCCGGCAGGCATCGTCCAGGTGACCGTCGGCCTGGAACACGCGGCCGAGGCACTGGCCGGGAAGATCAGCCCCGGCGCGGGCACCAAGATCCACATCGACCCTGGCGCCTAGGCCTGCGGGGCGTGACTGTATCAACACGGACTATCGGTCCTCTGAGTTAGTACCTGATCAAGGTGGCGGCCAGGCACGCGGAGGTCCGATATGCCCCTTCCCCGACATTCCGTGGCGTTGTCGAGTGTCCAGCTCCCGGTGGCGGCCGAGTGCGACGGCGTTACCGAACTTCGCGTGCACGGGGTCGGCGGGACGCCGCCGGACGCAATCCTCGGCGACCTGGCTCCCGAGCAGGTCAGCGGCGATGCGATCGCCGGGTTTTACCGGAGCTCGGACCACCGCGCCGGCGACGGGGACCGGGACGCACGCCTGGACGCGGACCGGCACGTGGAGGTCTATTCGTGGGGCGGACTGACCTCACAGAGCAAGATCCGGGTCCTGTGGCTGGCGCTGCTGCCGTTCCTGCTCGCCAACCTGGCGGGCTGGATGTGCTCGGCCAAGACCCGCGAGTCGGCCTGGCGGTTCCGGCTGCACCGGCTGGCCGCCGGGCTGGGCGCGCTCGCGCTGACGGTGAACGCGGCCCTGATCGCGGTGATGATCAGCGCGGACGTGGTCGCCTACCAGACGGTCCGGGCCGGGCTCGCTCGCCATCAGTGGTGGCTCGCGCCGCTGGGCTGGCATTTCGTCGCCGGGCACCCGGCCCGCCAGGTCATGCTCGGGGTCCTGGTGCCGGTGCTGTTCGTGCTGGCGCTGGTCTGGCTGGCCAGCAAAACATGGCGTTACGAAGCCGTGCGGCCGCCGTACCAGGTAACCGCCGAGCGCAAGGAAAAGTCCCGTCTGATCACGGCGGCCGCGCTCAAGGCCGGCCTGGCCGACAACGAATTCTGGGACGGCGAGGGCAGCGTCAAGCTTGTCACCTGGCTGCATCTCGCCGTGGTGGCGGGATTCCTGGCGGTCGTGCTCGGTGTCACCACCAAAGCGCTCACCGTCACCGGCTCACCGCATGTCATCGCCTTGGCATGGATCGCGATAGGCCTGGGCGCAGGCACAGTCGCCCTCGGGGTCGCCTACGTCTGCCTGGACGCTTTCGACGCATGGCCCGATGAGCTACGCGGCGGGCTGCCTTTCCTGCTCGGGCCGGCGGCCGTGGCCCTGATCGCAGCCGGCTTGTTCGCCTGGCTGCAGCCGGGTGGGTCAATACCCCAGGCAGCCGAACTGCCGGGGATGACCAGCGTGATCGGCTGGACGGCGCTGGCGATCGCCGTGGTCGTGGCCGTCGCGCTGATCTCCATGCTGCTCGGCCTGCCCGGCAGCCGGGGAACCCTGATCGGCGGTCCGTGGATCACGCTGATGCTGGCGTTCAGCGTGCTGAACACCCTCATGCTCAGTGCGGAGATCTGGGTGGCGCACCTGGTAGGCCCGGTAGCCAGCAACGCGGCCGACGCCATCGCAAGACGGCCCGGCCAGATCTACCTCCCCTACGTGATCACGTCGGGGGTTCCGCTGGTGATATGGGCGGCCGTGCTCGCCGTCCTGGCGTTCGGGCTGGTCGAGGGCATCCGGTTGCTGCTGACTCGTCAGCTGGGCGGCGAAACGGCCCGGGAGTACCGAGACCTAGCCGCGGCCTTCAGGGATCCGCTGACCGAGCCGCGCAATCGCTGGTACTGGTCTGGGCTCAGCCCGTTCCCCCCGCCCGGGGATATGTCCCGGGATGAGGGCCAGGGCAAGAACTGGGAACGGACGATCGCCCGGGCGCAGTTCCTCGGCCGCGCGTCGCACGACGCCACCTGGCTGCTGTGGGGCGTCATCGCCGGGCAGCTGGTCATTGCCGTGTGCGTCTGGCAGTTGCACGTCCAGCCGCCGGTGGTCATCCGCAACCTCGGAGTCTTCATCGCCGGGCTGGTGCTCCCGGCGCTGATGGCTTTCCTGTACGCGGCCTGGAGCGACCCCACCAAACGGCGCACGATCGGGGTCCTATGGGACGTCGGCACCTTCTGGCCGCGGTCCTACCACCCGCTGTCGCCCCCGTGTTATACCGAGCGGGCGGTGCCTGAGCTGCAGCGCCGGATGTGGTGGCTGCACGACAACGGCGGCCGGGTCATGCTGGTCGCGCACAGCCAGGGCGCGGTACTGGCCACCGCCGCGCTCGTCCAGCCCGGCTGCCGGCCTGCGGGTGACCACCCGGCCCTGATCACGTTCGGCTCCCCGGTGGGCAAGCTCTACAGCTGGGGCTTCCCTGGCTATATCGACCAGGAGCTGCTCGAGCCGCTTGAGCCACGCGGAGCGGGACGGCTGAACGACTGGCGCAACTTCTACTATCCGACCGACCCCATCGGCGGATCGGTCGGCCCCGACCTGTCCGCGGCCGACGGCGACCCGGTGGACACCGAGTTTCTCGACCCGGCCGAGTGCTATTACGTCTACGGGCAGCCACCGCCCTCGTCCCAAGGCCACTCCGGCTACTGGGCCGACGCCCGCGTCTGGAGCGTGATCAACCACGTCGCCGCCGGGCTTGCGGACGGGCCGCCGTCACTCCGGCCGGAACTCATTCGGGAGCTCGTTCACGCCGGGCTAGCGGTAGACCCGGACCGCGGCGGCGAGGCGGTCGAGGTACCGGCGGCCGAAGAGGCGATGGCCGTCTACGGCGACGACCGCGAGGTAGCCGGCTAGCCGCGTGAGCTCCCGCCGGTCGGCGGAGCCCGGGGGCGGCTCAAGAAGACGGCCGGCCGGGCCGGGCTGGGATCAAGGTGAGGGTGACGCCGGCCATGACGAGGATCAGCCCGGCTAGCTGCCCGGCGGGAGGCCATTGGTGCCTGGCCGCGTAGACGTAACTGAAGCCAGTCACCGTCTCCAGGTTGACCAGCAACCCGGCGAGGGCGGGCGACAGCCGACTCGAGGCGAGGTTCCATAGCGAGGTGCCCGCCCAGGAGACGACGACGCCGAGGAAGATGACCCCGGCGATCAGCTTTCCCGTTCCCGGGTGCCCGGTGGCGGGGGCGGCGAGCTGGCCGGTGTCCGCGGCGACGGGCAGGCCCGCCAGCGCCACCGCTCCGGTGGCGACGCCCACGATCGTGGACCAGCTGGCCGGGGCCATGTCGTGATGCCCGGCCAGGAAACGGGCGTTGGCCAGGGCATACCAGGTCCACAGGACGACGGCACCGCCGACGGCGATCAGCCCCGCCGCCTTCTCGGCCGCCGGAGCGACCAGGTACGCGTGGACACCCGAGATCTCGAGTGCGCTGACCAGGGCCAGTCCCAGCATGACCAGGGTGAGCGGTAGCGCGAGCCGCCGCCACCGGAAGGCGGGCGTGAGCATGTTGCCGGCCACGGTGACCGCCACCGGGATGACGCCGATCACCATGTCGGTCAGCGGCGCGCCCGCGGCCCTGATCCCGACCACCAGCAGCAGGTAATATCCGGCGTTGCCGGCGACGGCAAACGCCAGCGCGACGCGCCAGTGCTCCCGCGCCACCCGACGCAGGCCGCGGCGACCCACGGCGAACAAGACCGCGGACAGCAGCCCGTAGGCGAGGTAACGGCCAAGCGTTACGATCACCGGGTTCCATCCGCCGAGCAGGACCGGAACCAGGTACGCAAGCCCCCACACCAGGCTGGCGGCGACTCCGGCGCCTATTCCGGCCGGGCCCGGGCCAAGGCGGCTCGCCGCCGGGGCTGCGGGCGGCGCGTGGGCATGCCGTGAGCTCGTGGCCAGGGTCATGACCAGCTCCTTAACCATCGAAATAGTCTTTAGATGGTTAGACCTACCCGGTGACCTGGGTTATAACCTGCTAACCTCAGTTTTGATAGTTAGCCTGACCAGAGAGCGAGGCGAACCATGACGGATCTACCAAATCTGGTCGGGGGCGCGCTCTGCCTGGACTTCGTGAACACGGTGGACGCCAGGCATGCGCCCGGTCGGCGTGAGTACCTGGACAGCTATCCCGCCCTACTCGCATGGAGCCGCCGCGCCGGGATCATCGACGCCGCCCGGGATGAGCGCCTGCGCGAGGCCGCGGCAAGCGATCCGACCGAGGCGGACCGGGTGCTCGGGCGCGCGGTCAGGCTGCGCGAAGCTCTCTACCCGATCCTCAGCCAGGCCACCAGGCGGCAGCCGCCCGACCTTGACTCGCTGCACGGCGAGCTGGCCGGCGCCATGGCGCACTTCCGGGTCACCTGGTCACCTCACGGCTTCACCTGGGGGTGGGAAGACACCCGGCCCGGGCTCGACCGGGTCCTGTGGCCCGTGGCCTGGTCGGCCGCCGACCTGCTAGTCCGCGGGCCGCTCGAGCGGATCCGGGAATGCCCGGGGGACGGGAATTGCGGCTGGCTGTTCCTCGACCTCAGCAAGAACGCCAGCAGGCGCTGGTGCGAGATGCGCTCATGCGGCAACCGGGCCAAAGCGCGTCGCCACTATGCGCAGACGCAGGCCGACAGCCGGGTCTAGCCGTCCGGTGCTGCGCAGCCGGCGGGAGGACGGCCGACGGCGGTGGGCCCGTGGTGTGCGTGCCCACCGCCGCTAGTGCTGGGTCAGGTCAGCCGGACAGGTGCAGGGTCACGTGGCTGCCGGCCGCGGTGGGCTGCAGCGTGCCGTACCCGCGCTCGCCTGCGAAGGCACCGGTCCCGCCGTCGATGACCAGCGTGACCGGGGCGCCCTTGCCAGGGCCGTGGATATACCCGCTGGTGACGATCAGGCCGTTGTTCAGTGCGTAGTCGACGGTGCAGACCCGCAGCACCGGGCCTGCGGTGTCGGTGTAGGTGCACTGCGCGGTGGACAGCCCATCCGGGTCGCCGAAGCGGGTGACGTGGCCGGCCAGCACGTAGCCGTCTCCCGGCGCCAGCGGGCCCGGGACCACGTTGACCGGCGTGTAGGACATCATCGTGGTAGTGAAGGACAGAATGGGGTCGGTACCGGTGGCCGGCTGGACGACTGCGCCGCCGGGGAGTGGGATCATGGTGGTGCTCGCGCTGGCGCCGGTTGGCATGGCGGCGAGGGCGCCGACCGCGATCGTCGCGGCGGCGGACATTGAGACGATGAGCTTGCGCATCGGATCCTCCTGGGTGGTTTCGCGCTGTCACCACCACCATCGGCCGCGCGGCCCGGCCCGCTCTTCCGTGAACCCCGCAATGCCAGTCAGGTGAATCCCGCAATACGAAGGTGAACCGCGGGCTGGCCGCGCGGATCAGCCGGGGATCGTTCCGGCCGAGGCGAGTCGGCGCGCGAGCTCCGTCCGGGAGGCCACGCCGAGCTTGCGGTAGGTCCTGGACAGGTGGAACTCGACCGTCCGGGTGCTCAGGAACACCGCCCGGCCGACCTCGGCGTTGGTTCGTCCCTCGCTGACCAGCAGGGCGATCTGCAGTTCCTGTGGCGTCAGCTGCTTGCCCCCTTGGCCTGGGCTGGCCATGGTCTCGCCGCTGGCGCGCAGCTCGGCCCGGGCCCGCTCGGCCCACGGGCGGGCATCCAGCCGGTCGAAGATCTCCGCCGCGGCCCGGAGCTGGACGCGCGCATCGCGGCGCCGCTGCGCCCGGCGCAGCCGCTCCCCATAGGCCAAGTGGGTGCGCGCATGCTGAAACACGACATCACCGCGCTCGTGCAGGGCGATCGCCTCCAGGAAGTCCGCGTCGAAATGATCGGCGGCGGCAATGCCCCGGCACCGCGCCGCGCGGGCCGCTGACTGCGGGTTGGCGTGCCCCGGCACGTGCGCCAGGAATTCCGGGAGCAACGCGCGGGCCTGATCCATGGCTCCGACCCGAGCGTACGCCTCAATCAGCTCGGGAATGGGTGAGTAGTACGGGTGCGCGATCCCCGAGTCCGCCGCCAGCCGACGCACCCCTTCGTAGCGAGTGATCGCCTCCTCGAGCCTGCCCCGGCCGAGGTCAAGCAGAGCCAGGGCGCGGCGGGCCTGCACCTCCAGCTTGCGCAGGCCGAGCTCGCCGGCCAGCTTTTCCGCGTCATGCGCATGTCGCAGGCAATCATCTTCGCGGCCTTGTGCGGCTTCGACCGTAGCCAAGGTGGCCTGGGCGTAGCAGGCTAGGTAGGCCTGTCCGGTGGCCTGCGCGAGGTCGAGCGCCTGGCTCCCGTAGGCCAGCGCTCTTGACCAGCGGCCTCCCTCCCCGTCCAGCCACGCCGCCCACGCCAGCGCGCGGGGAAGCCGGCCGGCCGCTCCTTCGCTGCGCGCCAGTTCCACGGCCCGGTTGGAGCACAGCCAGGCGCGATCGGGACGTCCGGCATCACACCAGGCGGAAGCGAGATCGAGCTGGCGCTCGGGCCTTGCGGCCAGGACCGGGTTGGCCTCGAGCCTGGACACCGCCCGGCGGATGAGGGACATGCCATACTCGGCCTCTCCCCGCAGCCAGGCCAGGCCGCCGTAGGCGAGATCGGCCAGGAACCGGGCCGTCTCATCCGATCGTTCGGCCAGGCGGGCCATGCGCTCGGCAGCCCGGCTCGCTTCGTCGTACAGCCCGGCCTCCAGGGCCGCGCTGACGGCCTGGTCAAACAGTTCGACAGCCAGCAGCGGCTCGGCTTCCCCGGTGAGGTCCGCGGATTCGGCAAGTTCACGCTGGGCTAGCACCATCTGGCCGGTCAGCAGGGCGAGGCGCCCCCGGACCGCGAGGATCCTGGCCCGGGTGAGGCGCCGCTCCGCGGCGGGTACCGTCTGGGTCAGCCGCCGGGCCCGGTCCAGGTCACCACCGTTGAGCGCGGCCTCGGCGGCCTCGGCCAGCCGCACGGACCTGGCTTGCTCCGTCCCGGACAATTCAGCCGCACGCTCCCAGGCGGCCGCGGCCTCCAGC
>JBAUAY010000686.1:0-1847 GCA_049676235.1 Streptosporangiaceae bacterium | reverse complement strand
GCGATCGCGGCCTCCGCGCGCTCCCGCTGGCCGACGGCGCGAAACACCGGCACCTGCCGCAGCAGTGCCATGGCCAGGCCGGTTGGCTGGCCAGCGGACCGCAAGATCGCGGTGGCCCGCTCGATGGCCGGCAGCGCCTCCTCGGGGTGGCCTTGTACGGCCAATGACGCCCCGAGGGCCAGCCACCCTTCCCCGCAGGTATCTTCGACGCCGTGCTCATGGATGAGTGCTACGGCTGTTTCCGCGAGCAGCCTCTGGTCGTCGGGACGTGCTTGCTCGCCCGCGATGAGCGAGCGGCAGGCCATTGACGACCCGGCCTCCAGCCAGCGCCCACTCGCGGGGGCCAGCATCAGCGATTCGGCGAACCACCGGTCGGCCGCACCGAACTCGCCGTGCAGGTACAGGCCCATGCCGACCGCCCAGCAGGCCATCGGCCGCCAGGGCGATCCTGGCCCCTCGAGCTTGGCCGCGCGGAGTCCATACTCCAGCTGGGCGCTGGCGTCCCCCCACGGGAAGGCCGCCCGGAGCGTGGTCAGGCTCGCCTCGACCGAGCTGAAACCATCCGGCAGCGGGCCCGCACCGGACTCGCTCAGCCGTTCAGCCGCCGCGATGGCCCGCGCCGCCTGCTTCCTCCTGGCGCCCCATGTGAGTACCCACGCTTCTACCAGGAGCAGCCGGATGTCACCAGCGAGGATCTCGTCAGGGAATCGCCCGAGCCAGTCCAGCACGGTGTGGTACCCGCCGTTGTTCCGGTACTTGCTCCAGGTTGCTTCGACCAGTCCAGCCGCCGCGGCGTACTCACCGGCTTCGATCGCATGATAGATCGCCTCTTCGGCGGTCCCGTGATCGCGATGCCAGGAGTACGCGCGACGGTGCAGGGCCGGGACGACACCGGGCGCACGCCGTCCGAGCTCCCTCCGCAGCAACTGGGCGAAGAGCGGGTGAAAACGGTACCAGCCGCCCTGATCGCCGAGCGGGACCAGGAAAAGATTGGTGCGCGCAAGCTCGTCGAGCGTCACGGCCGAGTCCTGCCGCTCCAGCACCGCATCGCACAACGGACCGCATAGCCGGCCGAGGATCGACGAACGAAGCATCAGCGCCTGCGTCGGCGGGTCGTGAGCCTGCAGCACCTCCGCCTCGAGGAAATCGTTCACATGGCGGTTCGGGGAAGTGCCGAACCTGGTCACGAAGGCATGACGGTCCGTATCCCGGCTCAACGACAGCGCCGCCAGGTAGAGTCCGGCCGGCCATCCTTCGGTCCGGTCGACGAGAGCTTCGACGTCCTGGCGCTCGAGCCCGAGCCCGAGGCGCCCATTCAGGAACTCCTCCGTTTCCCCGGGCGTGAACCGCAGATCGCCGAGCCGGAGCTCGATCAGCTCACCGCGCGCGCGTAGCAGCGCCAGCGGGAGGGTCGGTTCGACCCTGGTCGAAAGCACGAGCTGGAGGCCGGATGGCGCCTGCTCGATGAACCAGGCCATGCTGTCAAGAGCGGCACCGGAGAGCCGGTGGAAATCGTCCAGGATCAGTACGACTTCACCCTGACCGTTCAGCTCGTTCACCAGGCGCGGCAGCACCACGTCGGTGACGCAGGCCGCTCCGGCCAGCTGCGGTACGGCAGACAGACTAACGGCCGGGCAGACCTGGCGGAGCGCTTCGATCACGTACGACCAGAGCACCACCGGGTCGTTGTCGGCCTCATCCAGCGTCAGCCACGCGACCGGCCTCCGCGCCGTCTCGGCCTGGTACCACGCGGCGAGCAGAGTGGTCTTCCCGAAGCCCGCCGGACAGATGACCAAGGTCAGGGCCGGATCCGATCCGGCTCGAAGCCGCTCAAGCAAGCGCTCACG
>JBAUAY010000685.1:0-6238 GCA_049676235.1 Streptosporangiaceae bacterium | reverse complement strand
CCCGGACACTGGCCGGCCGGGCCGCCAACGCGGGGATGTTTGAGCTGACGGAGGACCGGGCCAACTACCCGTTCGGGCGCGAGCCAGACGGCGCTGCGGCGCCGCCGTGGCGCTGGGCGGAGCCCCTTCCGCACCCAGATGGAGCACCAGCGCACAGATTGCCGCCGTTATGTGCAGCCTCAGCCGACAGCCTGACCTTAGGCCCGACGATGCACTAGGCGGTTCGCGCTCACGTTGAGGTTGCGGTCCTTAACGGCCTTGCGGCAATTGTCATCCTGGCTGCGGCTGTCCGCCTGGCGGCTGTGACTGCCAGGCGGAATTGCTGTCAGCCGGTGCAGGCTTAGCGACGGCGCCCGGTGCGCTGCCGCACGGCGGCCACATCCCAGATCCGCACCGTCCTGGCCGCCGGTCGCCGCGGAGGTCAGCATGAACCTGCTGAGACGCTTTCTGACGTGGCCCCGGCCGACGAACGCTACCCGTCGGCCGTTGGCGATGCTGAGGCCGTCGCCTTGGCCGTTAAGCCGGTCCCGGCCAGATGCCGCCTGACGAACTGGATGATGTCGGATACCTCGGCTGGTGGCAGCGCGATGTGTCCGCCAGGGTTCGCGTGCAGGGTCTTCTCCGGTGAGCCCAGCAGGTCGTAGAGCGCGAGACCGTCTTGCCTGGGGAACAGCTCGTCGTCTCCTGGAGCAGGAACAGAGCCGGCGCCCGGATGGTCCTCGCGGCCGCTGCGAACGCCTGCGATCGTTCGGCCAAACCCTCCTCGTCCGGCCGGCGGAGATCCGCCAACCAGCCGAAGAGCCCGAACACGGCCGCCTTCACACGGGTTCGGCCGCCACGAACGGGACGCCGAACCGAGTTCCCATGGACAGCCCGATGTATCCGATAAGGCCGGGGTTGACGTCGCTCCGCTCGCACGCGAAGTCGACTGTCGCGCGGAGATCGGATACCGCCTGCTCAGTAGCTTGGGTGTTGCGCTGGCGCCATGCGACCAGCCGCATGGCCGATCGAACTTCAGCCGCGGGTACCGACCTTTCCTCCTCAGGCCGCCGCTCGCCATGATTCGGAAAGTCGATAGCGGCTGCAGCGTAACCCAGTTCCGCGACGAGCCGCCTGGCCAGCGCGGTAACCAGGGAGGTGTCCTTGCTGGCGGTGGCACCATGGCCGAGCAGCACGAGCGCGCGCCGGCCGTGGCCACCTGTCGCCGTCCACAGATAGCCCGGCACCATCTCCCTCACGATCGCAGCTCGAAACGATGACGCGCGACGCCCCCGGGAACTTCAACCCCGCTCATCCACTGCTCCTTCAATCACCGCCTCCACACGAGCGTATTGCCGCCGTCATCTGGTCTGCTGTTTGATCAAGGTCGCCCCGGCGGCCGCGATGTCGCTGACAAGGTTCCCGACAGCGAGCTGATGTTCCAGAGGCGGAACCCAGCCGGGACCGAGGTTCTGTCGGCCGGGTGCCGCCCGGGCACTCCGGGTACGGGCAAGTGGGGTCCGCGGGGCACGCAGAATAACCAGATATGTACGCGCTCATGACCAGGCGACGATCCCGCGTAACCGCGCATAGCGGCGGATCGGGCGCGGTTAGTTACTGCCACCTGTTGTGACGGTACGTGATTCGCGGGGGTTGCGCGGTGTCGGCTGCCAATTACATCCCGGCGTTGTCGCTGTCCTTGCCGCGCCCGATGCCCGTCCTGCCGCCGTACGCCGGGACCGTTGCCCGGGACCGGCCCGTCCCGCAGGATCGCCGTAGAGTGACGTGATGAGCTTCGCCGTGGCCCATGACGTTGTGCTGGTGGCCGATGGCGGCCTGGCGACCGAGCTCGAGGCGCGGGGGAACGACGTGTCCGGCTCGCTGTGGTCGGCGCGGTTGCTGATGGACGCGCCTGAACAGATCAGGGACGCGCACCTGGCGTTCTTCCGGGCAGGGGCCATGATCGCGACGTCGGCGAGCTACCAGGCCTCGTTCGAGGGGTTCGCGCGCCGGGGCCTGGACCGCCGTGAGGCAGCCGGGCTGATGCGGCGCAGCGTCGATCTGGCCCGGGCCGCGCGCGCCGAGATGGCCGGGGACGGGCAGGCTCGGTGGGTGGCCGCGTCGGTCGGGCCGTATGGCGCGGCACTGGCTGACGGATCTGAGTACCGGGGGCGTTACGGGCTGAGCGTGACCGAACTGGCGGCCTGGCACCGGCCGCGGCTGGAGGTGCTAGTCGAGGCTGGACCTGACGTGCTCGCACTGGAGACGATGCCCGATATCGACGAGGCTGAGGCGCTGATGGCCGCGATCTCGGGGCTGGGGATCCCGGCCTGGTTGAGCTACAGCATCGCCGGCGAGCGCACCCGCGCCGGGCAGCCACTGGCCGAGGCGTTCGCGGTCGCCGCCGGCGTGCCGGAAGTCGTCGCGGTGGGGGTCAACTGCTGCGCGCCAGCTGACGTGCTCACGGCTATCGCCGCCGCCCGGGAGGTGACGGGCAAGCCGGTGATCGTATACCCCAACAGCGGCGAGGACTGGGACGCCCGGCGGCGCGCCTGGACGGGGCAGTCCCGGTACTCCGCCGCGCAGCCGCGGCAGTGGATAGCGGCGGGCGCGAGAATCGCGGGCGGGTGCTGCCGGGTCCGGCCCGCAGACATCGCGGTGATCGCCAAGGCCGCGGCGGGCGTCGGCCATGCGCCCGCCAATTGAGGCTGACATGCCCGGCCGCCCGGCCAGGTCGGCCTGCCCAGTTCGGCGTACATCAGCATTCGCTTTAACTACAACCGGGCGGCAATGGGCGCGCTGCTTCGAGCAAAATCTTGGCGAGGCAGCCGGGCGGTTTATAGATGGCGGCCAGAACAACCGGATCCCGGCGGACCTCACCCGGGTAGCAGCCGCGGCCCGGGCGTGTACGCCGGACAGGTGACGGATACCCGGCTTCCAGCCGCGGAGGGTAGAGTCACCGCCGGTGAGCACTTCAGAATCCCAGGCGGCCGCGAGGCCCGGCGATCTGGCGGTGACCGCGGAACGTGCGCGGCACAACTGCTCGGCGGCGATCCAGCGGGCAGTGCCGAGGAGGTTGCCGGGCGGCTGCTGGCGATCCAGGCGCAAGAGTTGCGTGGCGCGCGGCTTACGGTCCGGGCGCGGTCAGCGGGATTGTCTGCCTCGGACGTCGACGCTGCCCTCTCCCAGCGGCGTTCGCTGATCGTCACCTGGCTGAACCGCGGTACCCTGCACCTGGTCCGCTCCGAGGACTACTGGTGGCTGCACCCGCTGACCACCCCGCAGCTGCGCACCGGGAACTCCCGCCGGCTGGCACAAGAGGGCGTGCCGCCGGAGGATGCGGAGCGGGCGGTGGCCACCGTGCAGGCGGCGCTGGCCGCCGACGGCCCGCTGACCCGCTCTCAGCTCCGCGAGCGGGTCGCCGCTGCCGGGGTGCGGACCGAAGCCCAGGCGATGGTGCACATCCTGGCGCTGGCCAGCATCCGGGGCCTGATCGTGCGCGGCCCGGTGGCCGGACGGGACCAGGCCTTCGTGCTGGCCCGGGACTGGCTCGGCACACCGTCGCCGGGGATGAGCCGCGAGGCGGCGCTCGGTGAACTGGCCCGGCGATATCTTGCCGGGCATGCCCCGGCAGCCGACCGTGACCTCGCCCAGTGGGCGGGCATCGGGCTGCGGGATGCCCGGCTCGGCCTGGCCCGGTGCGGCGCGATCCAGCGAGCAGACCGCCTGGCCGAGCTGCCATCCAACCCTCAGCGCGCGGCTGCCGCGCTGCCGCCGCCACGGCTACTGGGCGCGTTCGAGCCGCTGCTGCTGGGCTGGGCTTCCCGGGACCCTATCGTCGGTGCGCACCGGCGGATCGTCACGGTCAACGGGCTGTTCCGGCCGTTCGCGCTGGCCGGCGGCCGGGCCGTGGCGACCTGGAACATCGCGGGCGGCCAAGTCGTGCTCGCACCGTTCGCGCCGCTGGACACCCAGACCCAAGCGGCGCTAGCCGCCGACGCCGGCGCCGTGATGCGGTTCCTCGGCCAATAGGACCTCCTGGCCGACTACCAGGCCCCGCCGGGGCAGGCCCGGACACGCTGACAGCGCCGCGCGGCAAGCCGACGCCGTCCGGCTGCGCTCACGCATGGCTGCTGGTCCGTCATCCGCCGGGCACGCACTGCTCGCCATGCCTGGTTGCGCAGGCTACTGGCCAGAAAAGAAGGCCGCTGCCCTGCGGGCCATTTCCTCGGCCGGGACATCCTCGATGTGCTGGCTCATCATCCACTGCTGGCCGAACGGATCGCGCAGCCGTCCGCCACGCTCCCCGTAGAACTGGTCCTCAAGCGGGTACATCACCTCGGCCCCAGCCGCAACCGCCCGCTCCCACGCCGCATCCACATCCGCCCAGTACAAGGACAAGACGCAGGTGACCTTCCCGCCCAGCCGCTGCGGGGAGCTAACCGGGCCATCGACCGCATCTTCGGTAATCATCACCACCGAGTCACCGATCCGGATCTCGGCGTGGATCAGCTCGCCGTCTGGCCCGGTGAACCGGTCCCCGATCTGCCCGGCGCCAAACGCCCGGGCATAGAAGGCGATCGCGGCCGCGCCATCGGAGACCACCAGCCGAGGCGTCACAGTACGCAGATGTTCCGGCACCGGGCTCACCGCACCGGAGTCCGACACGCTCATAAGACCTCCCCGCCGCGCAGTTGGAGCCGCGCAGAACTACCAGATCCGTATCGTTACAGCATCACGTCGCCGAGTTCAACCAGCCGCGCTTAGGCGGTTCGCGCTCAGGTTGAAGCCGCGGTCCGCGACCAGTTACGGCCGGGACCTTCCGCCTGACTGCCATAGCCGCCAGGCGGAAGAGATCCCAGCCCTCGCGGATTACCGGGCGGCACCCGCGACGTAAGCGGCCACGATGTAGGTCGCGTCCCGGTCTAGGCCGCCGCGGGCCCGGTCATACCGGATCGTGGTCCGCGGATCCGCATGCGACGCTGCCTCTTGCACGTCCCGCAGCGGCACCCCGGCATCCAGCTCCCTGGCGAAGCTTTCGATGTCGGCGCGGCGGACGGCGAACAGCATCAGGAAGCGGACACGGCGCCAGGTGGTGAACTGGCGCAGGTCGAGTGCGTACGCTTCGCGTATCAGCCCGCGATACCCGGCCAGGAACCCGGCAAGGAGAGCCGTTCGGGATCGGTGAAGGCGGGCTGGATCGTGACGAGCGCGGTAGATGGGGCGGCAGTGGTCATCGGGCACCTACCGGCCGGGCTGGAACCGGGAAGGAGAAAAGCACCTGCCCCATGTGCCCGTTTTCGGCGCAAGTGGCACTACTTTTCGTCACAAATCACGCAAGTGCGCGGGAGTCGCTTCGCCGTGAAGTTCAGCAACTTACTGCCGTATTTCCGATATTAACGAGAGCTTTAACGAAAGGTTGCACTTTTACGTTCGATTATCCCGTGGAGCTAGCGATTAGACATGGTTACTTGCATGTCCATCGCCATCAGGCGGACGTTGAACGGCTGTGCGTCGTCGAAGTTGTACATGCGCCCGTATTTGGGTCGCAGCCGTTCGATGATCTTTGGTACGGCCTCGTCAACGGCTTGCTGCCGCGCGGCCGTCCATTCAGGGATGTTCCCGGTCATGTACGGGTCCACGCCATCCCAGAAGGGCTTCAAGCCGTCCACGATCTGCTTACCGTACACGTAGAGGCCGAAGTGATTGTTGAGCTGAGACAGCAGCCGGGACTTGGCTTCGAGATCCAGCCCGGCGGCCAGGTAATCGGTCAGCGAGAGGTCCGGCACTTCCGTCGGCCTGGGCACGTACTCGTTGACGAGCGCCGCGACCTCGTCCAGGTAGTTCAGGTAGAAGTCGACGTCGGACTTCTCACCGATGTTGCCGTGTCCGCCGCAGAACCAGTCGAACTCAAGCGACCGGACGAACTCCAGGTTGGCCGCCAGCAACACGAGCGGTTCCTGCCCGCCGAAGCCGCCGAACGGCAGCTGGTCGATGTTGACCACGTCAGCCGTGTGCCCGACGCGCTCCTCTTCGAGGAGGAACATCGCGTGGTCGGGTGCGTGGCAGGGGAAGAGGAACCCGGCCAGCCGCACCGTCACGTCCTCGAACCGCACAACGCCCGACGGCCAGTCGAGGACGTCGGCCGGGCGGGGGAGGTCCGACCGGAACCGCGACATCCAGATGGCGGTGTGCTCCGATGCGATCACCCGCGGCGGCGCCGCGGCGAGCAGTTCGAACAGCCGCCGCGACCCGCCGA
>JBAUAY010000684.1:0-6223 GCA_049676235.1 Streptosporangiaceae bacterium | reverse complement strand
AAGTCCTGCCGCCGCCGACGGGACTGCGGGCGGTGCCCGGCCGGGACCGCGAGGACATCCCCGCCGCCGTGATCGAGCGGCTGGTACGGACCCGCGGCCCGCGCGGCCCGGTGTACGAGGTAGTCGGCCGCGCCCGGCACCGGCGCCCAGTCCAGCATCACGTGCCCGCGGCCGGGCACCGCCCGCAGTCCCGTCGGCGGCGGCAGGACTTCGCTCATCTGTTGTGGTCCCCCTATTTAGGACAGCCGCAGCTGCCCCTGAGCTCGAGGCGGACGGGCAGTTCTACCGTCCGCTGCGGCAGCGCGACGCCGCCGATCCGGTCCTTAAGCATCGTCACAGCGGTGTCGCCGAGCGCCGCCATTGGCTGCACCACGGTGGTGAGGCTGGGGTGCAGGTGACGGCCGAGCTGGATGCCGTCGAACCCGGTGACGGCGACGTCACCGGGGACGCTCAGGCCCGCGTGCTGCAGCGCCGCCATGGCCCCGATCGCCGTCTGGTCATTGGCGCACACCAGGGCGCGCGGCATCCGGCCGGCGGCGATGATCTGCTCGGCGACCCGCCGACCGCCCTCGGTCGTGAAATCGCCGTGGTAGGCGCGCATGTCCCCGGCCGTGGCCCGGCGGAACCCGTCGTGTCGGCTCGCCGAGTCCGGCGAGCCGGGCGGGCCCGCGATGAAGCACAGGTCGGCGTAGCCGTGCACGTCCGCCAGGTGCGAGGTCACCTGGTACGCCCCGGTCTCGTTGGCCACGGCCAGGTAGTCGACGGCCTGGATCCCGCCGCCGCCCCCCTGAGCCAGCAGCACTACCGGGATACGCGCCGCGACGTGCTCGATCATCGCCAGCGGCGCGGTGCGGGCCAGCACGACCAACCCGTCGCACCGTCCCGCGATGCTCAGCAGCAGGCTGCCGTCGTCATGGTGATGGCTGGCCGAGATGAGCAGCGCGTACCCGCTGCGCCTGGCGGCCCGCTCCATGCCCCGGATCACCTCGTCGTACCAGTACCCGGCGTCGCCTTGCTCGCTGTCCTGATCGCCGGTCAGGTCGGGAAAGCACAGGCCGAGCACGCCGGTCCTGCGCGCGGCCAGGTCCCTGGCCGCGCCGCTCGGCACGTAGCCCAGTTCGGTAACCGCGGTGAGCACCTTGTCCCTGGTCGCGGGCAGCACCCGCTCGTACCCCGCCAGCACCCGGGACACCGTCGCGGTCGACACTCCCGCGAGCCGTGCCACCTCGTAGACGCTCGGCTTATCGCGCCTGGATCTAGCACCCACAGAGAACCTCTCATGTATGCGCATACATGATCATGGCGGGACACGGACGCTACGTCAAGCGCGTGGTGGATCGCGGCGCTGACCGATCTAGGCGGCCGATACCCGCTCCTGCCCGCCAGCCGCGCAGAGATTCACCCGGGGGGCGCACCTGACCTTCCCAGGCGGCCCGCAGATACGGTGAATAGCGACTGACCTGCGCTGGAGGTGCACCCATGACAAACCGCGCGTTGCTCGTGGTCGACATGCAGAACGGCTTCTGCCATCCGGACGGCTCGTTCAGCCAGATCGACATGGGCCTGGAGGGCGCGCAGGACGCCGTCCGCAACGCCGCCGTCGCGGTCGTTCAGGCCCGCCGGGCCGCGATCCCCGTCGTGTTCACCAGGCATGTGTACCGGCCGGGCCGCGCCGACGAAGGCGGGGCGCTGATCAGGAACAGCCCCGCCCTGGCGGGCATTAACGGCCTGGCGGCCGGCTGCTGGGACGCCGACGTGGTGGACGAGCTGGGTTGCGGGCCCGAGGACCTAGTGGTCGACAAGGCGCGCTTCGACGCCTTCCAGTGGACCTCGCTCGAGCACCTGCTGCGTGGCCTTGGTGTCGGCGAGCTGATCGTCTGCGGGGTGGTCACGAACCTGTGCGTGGAGACCACGGTCCGGTCCGCGTTCATGCGCGACTACCCGGTGACCTTGCTCGCCGACTGCTGCGCCGCCAAGACCCGTCGCCTGCACGAGCTGTCCATCGAGGTGTTGACCAGCTACGAGCTCGCCGAGATCGCCCGCGTCAGCGAAGGCTATGACCTGGGCACCCACGACAGGACCGCTATCCGCGCCTGAGGCCAGCCCGGCTGCCGCCGAGCCGGATGCCCAGCCGGCCACCCAGCCGGACGGCCAGCCGCCAGCCGAGCAGGAACAGGCCCAGGAACGCCAGCGCGACGCCGATGAACGCGACCGCGGTGCCCTGCCCGGACACCACCCGGAACACCATGCCCAGGGCCGCCGCGCCGAGCCAGGCGCCCACCCCGGCCGGCCACAGCCCCGAAGGCCGCCGCCACGCCCGTGCCGCCAGCCATCCGCCCGCCAGCCCGGCCAGGAACGGCCACGCCGTCGAGGCGATGCCGCCCAGGCTCTCGCCCTTGGTGTGGCTGGCCCGGCCGATGATCACGAACAGCAGCACGCAACAGCAGTCGAGGATCACCGCGAGCCGCACCGAACGCATGCGACCCAGGTTAACGCCCTGCCTATCGCTGAGGCCTATCGCTGAGGCTTATCGCTGAGGCTTATCGCTGAGGCCTATCGCTGAGGCCTATCGCTGGGGCCTATCGCTGGGGCTCGATGATCGCCTTGAGTCCGGTACGCCGGGCCGCCGCCCCGAACGCCGCCGGTATCTCGCCCAGGCCCGTCCGGCTCGTCACCACCGAACCGAGGTCGACCACCCCCCGCTCGGCCAGGCTTATAGCCCGCGGGTACACCTCGTTCATCCGCCGCACCATCGCGATCGTCAGCCCCTTACGCCGCGCGAGCGAGGCCCCGAACCTGATGACATCGTCCCCCGGGATGCCAACCAGCACCACCCGGCCGCCTGGCCGCACCGAGGCCATCGCCAGTTCCACGCCCTCGTTGTTCCCCGCCGCCTCGAACGCCACATCCACGTCGGCCCGTAGGGCCTCGTCGAACGCGGCCGGATCGGCCACCTCGTCCGCGCCCAGCCGCTCGGCCGCCTCCCGCCGGTGCGCCAGCGGCTCGATTGCCAGCACCGAACTCGCGCCCGCCACCTTCAGCACTTCGATGAGCAGCAGCCCGATCGGCCCGCAGCCGATCACCGAGGCGGTGCCGCCGAACGGCAGGTGCCCCAGGTCCACGGAATGGATCGCCACCCCGAGCGGCTCGAGCATGGCGCCGTCCGCGTCGGACACCCGGTCGGGCAGCGGGTGCAGCGCCGTCGTCGGCCAGGCCATGAACTCGCGCATCATGCCGTCGGTGTCGCCGTGACCGGAGAACTTGAGCCGGTAGCACAGGTTCCGGTAACCGTCACGGCACGCCCGGCACGTCTCACACGGAATCGCCGGGTCGATCGCCACCCGCTGGCCGGCCCGCGGCCCCTCAGCGATCACCCCCGCGCCCTCGTGGCCGAGCACGAGCGGGTGCGTGAGCTTGGCGTCGCCGATCGCGCCCTCGTCCCACCAATGCAGGTCAGAGCCGCAGATGCCGACCGCGGTGACTTGCACCAGGCTCATCCCTGGCGCCGCGTCAGGCATCGGCTCGTCGGCCACCCGCAGGTCGCCAACCGCGTGGAGTCTCGCTGTTCGCACCGTTCGTCCTCTCGTCGGCTTCATGTCATTTTTATCCCGAACGGGTCGGCCATATCGGTTCTGCGCCAGCTCCTCGCTTGCGGTGGTCCGGCGTCCTGGCCGGCAGATAAGACGGCGAAAGCCAGTGATCCCCGGAGGTGGCCGGGGATCACTGGCTCGTTGCTGGCTAGCGGTGCTAGCCGGGGCGGGCTTGCCGGGTTGCCCGTCCTTAGGCCGCGGGGCCGCTTGCCAGGGTCACGTTCGCGGTTTGCGACTGGCCGGACTGGTTCACCCAGCTGATCGAGATCGAGTCGCCGGGGTGGTACTTGACCAGCACCTGCGAGATGTCCTGGGCAGTGGAGACCGACTGGCCGCCGACCGAGGTGATCTCGTCGCCTTCGGTCAGGCCGGCGTTGGCGGCCGGAGACCCAGCCAGGGTGCCGACGATCGTGACACCGGCTGTGCTGCTGCCTTGGCTACTGCCCTGGCTGCCGCCCTGGCTGCCGCCGAAGCCCCCGAAGCCGCTGGAGCCCCCGAAGCCGCTGGAGCCCCCGAAGCCGCCGAAGCCGCTGGAACCGCCGGAGCCGCCGAAGCCGCTGGAACCCCCGGAGCCGCCGAAGCCGCCGGAACCCCCGGAGCCGCTGCTCGAGCCATCGCTCGCGGGCTGGGTTTCCACGCCGAGGAAGGCGGTGGCGCCGAGGTGGACTTTGGCCGAAGCGCTGCCCGCCTCGATCTGCTTGACGATGGACAGCGCCTCATTGATCGGGATCGCGTAGGCCTGCTCCGCGGTCTGGCCAGACTGGGATTGGACCTGGGTCCCCGAGGAGGCCGCGGTGTCCATGCCGATCACCTGGCCGTAGGAGTTGACCAGCGAACCGCCCGAGTCGCCCGGCTGGATGTCCGCGTTGGTCTCGATCAGCCCGGTCAGCTGCTCGCTGTTCCCGGACCCCTCGTCCGACGCGGTGATCGCCTGGTTCAGGGCGGTAACCGTGCCCGCGGCGACCGACGGGGTGCCGCCCTTGCCGCCCGCGTTGCCGAGGGCGACCACACTGTTACCGGTCTGTACCGTGGAGGAGTCGCCGAGGCTGGCGATGGTGAGGCCGGACGCGTTCTGCAGCTGAATCACCGCGACGTCCTGGGTCGCGTCGTACCCCACGACCTTGGCCGTGTAGGTGCGCCCGTTGCCGATATCGGTCACCTTGATCGAAGTGGCGCCATCGATCACGTGGTTGTTCGTCAGGATCTCGCCGTTGGACGTGAGCACGATGCCGGTGCCGGCCGCGGTGGCCTGCTCATCGCCAAGCGTGGACACCACGTCAACGAGTCCGGGGTCCACCCGGGACGCGATCTGGCTGGTGGAGAGCATGGTCTTGGAGGTGGCGGTGGCGGTGCCCACCGAGGTCGGGTGCAGGCCGCCGATCAGTCCGCCCGCGGCGGCTCCCACAACGAGGGCAGCGGCGCCGGTGATGACCAGGCCGCGCTTGTGGTTCCGGCGCGGTGGCGGCGGCGGTTCGGTGGTGAAGCCGTATCCAGCGCCATAACCCGGTCCACCCGGATAGCCGGCTCCGCCGGCTGGATAGCCTTGGCCGCTCGGGCGCTGTTCTGACTCGTTCGGGTCGTAGGTCTGGCTCATGGTTTGCCCTCAACTCCGTGCCGCATGGCGGCGTTGTCCCTTTCGTTACGTTCTGATAATCGGTTCCGGACCTTGAGGGGAGCCAAGGGTAGCCATCTGTAAAGCTGCAAGTTTCCTGAAGGTCCGCTTAAGACGTTCAGGTTCACGGGTTCGCGCCCGGCGCCATCTCGCCCGGTGCCGTCTTCTTCCGATTCGTCCGCATCGGTCAGCCACTCGTGCACCGCCAGCCCCACCAGGGCCGGCACCAGGTCCCTGGACCGCCGGACCAGCCAGGCGGTGCCCTTCGTGGCCATCCAGCCGGCTTCGGCCAGCCTGGTCGGCGGTGGGCTGGACGGCTCCGGGTCGGGCCCGGGGCCGACCGGGTACCCGGTCCCGGCCAGCAGGGTGTGGAAGCGGCAGGCGATGAGGCGGTGGCCCAGCTCGTTCGGATGCAGCCGGTCCACGCTCTAGTAGCGGCGCTCGTAGGTGGCGGGGTCGCCGGTCGCGTCCAGGTGCACGGTCCCGTACCGCCGGGCTACCTCGTCCACGGCCGCATTCACCGTGCGCATCCGGCGGGCCAGCGACCGGGCCAGCGCTCCCGGTAGCCCGAACATTTGTCCCGGGTCAGGCAGCCGCATGGTGAGCACCTGCGCGCCTGCCGCCCGCAGCGCGGCTACCGTGCGGCCGACCGCCGCGCCGGTCCGTTCCGGGTCGAAGTCGCCGCGCAGCGTGTCATTGATGCCCACCACCACGCTGGCCACGTCGGGCCGCAGGACCGTCGCGGCCGGCAGCTGAACGCGCTCCACGTCGGCGGCCAGTGCACCCAGCGTGGCCAGGTTGTGCACCTCGGGCTGGGGCAGCGTGCTGCCCAGCAGCGCGGCCCAGCCGCGCCAGCCGCCGCCGGGCGCCGGGTCGCCCATGCCTACCGTGATCGAGTCGCCGAGCGCCACGAACGTCGTCATGCCTGCCCCCACCTGGCCTCACCCTCTCCTGATCTGCACCGTGCACGGCGAGGAAGCCGCGTACGGCGGTGGCCCAGTCGTATTGCTCGGCCCGGGCC